>JALYLC010000848.1 GCA_030774435.1 Actinomycetota bacterium | reverse complement strand
TCGGATGATTCGCCATCGCGGGCTGCGCCAGCGTCGCCGACACGGCCGCGGATCCGATCGCCGCCGTTGCCGCTGCCGCTGCACGTCTCTTTGCTCGACTCGCCTCGTGCATTTCTCCGCCCTCCAGGTCGGTAGCGCGTCTGAGGCCACCCTATACCGCTCAATCTGCCTGGTCAAATCGTACTGACCGTCCGTTCAGTATGGCTTTTCACATTCGACCATCAGTCAAACGGCGGCTAGAGTCGTCGTCGTGATCGAGCGGCGAACAGCCGAAGATCGGGACGATCAGCGTGATGTCTGGCTGGAGATCCTCATTGAATCCTTTCGGGGCAGCGAGTCGAGTAGTCACCCTTGCGATGTCGCATTCTGCGCAGATGCAGAGCGAGTTCGCCTACGGCATGCGCAGGGCCGCCTGAAGCTCGTCGCCGACACGGATCGAGATGCGGACCTGGTCGTCCGGCTCGGCGCGCTCTCCATCAGGGAGATTCTTCTTGGCAAGGGGCGGGTTCGCGACTTGATCGACGAAGCTCGGATCGAGGTGGGCGACCGGCTGCGCCGTGTCGCTCCGGTGACCGAGGAGAGCCTTCCCGCGCGAGGCCGTTTCGAGCGAATCCCGGGCGCTACCCTCTCGGTCGGGATCCACGTCACCTCGACGGCCGTCGGCGAGGTCGGGATCTGCGAGCGCTGGCAGGACGGGGTGCTGACCTCCTCCGAGGTCCTCCCGATCGCGCAGCTCGAGGCCACGCCTACAGAGATTCGCGTGTCCGGTTCGCTCGGGCAGCTCGCAAAGGTTCGGCGGGGCGAGGTGACGCCTCTGGATGCGTTGGCAGACGGACTGGGACTGTTCGGCGAGTGGCCGAAGCTGATGTGCTTTGCGGAGTTGGTGCAGCATCCGGCTTACCGAACCGTTTGGGAGGGCGACCCGAGCCTCGAGGCGGAGGCGGCCTGGGGTTCTGTCTTCTGCAGCAGCGAGTACGGCGACGCAGCGCTACACGCGCTGATCGATCCGGTTGGCGTGTCGTGACGGCGATGGTTGGCGAGCTGGAGGGAACGGCGGCACGCCTCCGCTCTGACGTCTCCGAAGCGGCGTTCTGCACCGGCACTCAGACGTACGTGAGTCGTGCCGGCGAGGTCGTAATGGAGGCCGCGATCGGGCGCGACGGCCTCGGGCGGCCGATGACCAACGAGACGCTCTCCGCCGTCTACTGCTCGATAAAGCCGATCATCACCGTGCTTGTCCTGCTCGCCGAGCAGGAAGGACTTTTGCGACTCGACATGAGCCTGGGCGAGGCACTCGAGCTCGACGACAACCCTGAGCTCGCCGCCGTGCGGCTCGACGACCTGCTCAGCCACAGGGCCGGGATGCACGAGTTGCGCTCGGTCATCGCTGCCGCGGCGCCACCGGCTACTCGACATGCGCTGGCGATGGCGGCGCGGCCGGCCGAGGGCTGGGATCGGCGCAGCGACGCCGGATACAGCGAATGGCTCGGCTTCTACTTGATCGCGCAGCTCGTCGAGCGAGCCTGCGGGGTAGAGCTGCGGAATGCGCTGCGCGAGCGTGTCCTGCGGCCGATCGGCATCGACGGCGAGGTGTGGCTGGGCCTGATAGAAGCGGATCTGCGACGAATCGGCGTCAACGTCGACCTCCGAGACGGAACGCCCACGCCGCTGCTGATGGAACGCACGCCGTGGTTCGCGAGCGCCGCGGATCCGGCGCTGAGCGGCTACGCGACGATGCGCGGTCTCGGGCGCTTTTATGAGTGGGTCTTGGCCACCCTTGACGGTCGCGAGACGGTGCCGCTGGATCCTGACCGGTTGCGTGAGGCCTGCCGGCCCCATCGCCCAGTGGTCCACGACGTGATCCTCAACATGGATGCGGACTGGGGTCTCGGCTTCATGACCGGTTTGGGGCGCTTGGGCTTCGGTCCCTACCCCAGCGAGAGCGCGGTCGGGCACACCGGCCAGGTCGGGACCTCGGTTGCCTTCTGCGATCCCGAGCACGAGCTCGTGGTCGCTCTTCTCTACAACGGAGTGATCGAGCAGGCCACCGGAATCTCCGAGCGGCGTCCGGCGATCGTCAGCGAGATCTATCGAGATCTCGGCATTGCCGCCGCGGCTCAAGGGTCGCGCCCGGCTGCGGCCGCGGAGAGGCCCGTGTCCCGCTACTCGCCGCCGCCGGCGAGCGGCGGAGCGGTGGGGTCGCCGCCGCCTTCGCCGGGACGCTCGCGGGCCAGGTAGTCCTCGACCTGCAGCAGGTTGTCCTGGGCGCGCTCAACGACGTTGAGCAGGTCCGACATCAGCGCCAGCTCTTCGACCTGCTCCTTGACGAACCACTGCATGAACTGCTTAGCGCGGAACTCGTTGGTCTCGCGGGCCACTTGCCCAGGAAGGCTCAGTCTGGCGAGCGCCCTACGCACGACGATCGGCTCAAACAAATGACGGTAGGCCACCGTCTACGGGGTGAGTTCCGCTACGAAGTCCCTGCCTGTGCGATGGTCGCGCTGACGTGCGCACGCTCGTGGTGTCTGATCTCCATCTCGGCGCCCGCCTGCGCCGCGACGTGCTGCGCCGCGCCGAGGCGCTCGAGGCCCTGCTCGCCGCGCTCGAGGACGTCGAGCGGCTGGTGCTGCTGGGGGATGTGGTTGAGCTGCTGGAGGGCCGCCCGGAGCGGGCGATGGAGGTCGCCGAGCCTGTGCTGCGGGCGGTCGCTGCGCGTCTCGGTCGCGGACGGGAGGTGGTCCTCGTGCCCGGCAACCATGATGCCGCGCTGGTGGGTGGGTGGTTGCGTGCGCGGGGGATGTCAGCGGCGGTCGACGCGCCGATCCCCTGCGACGCGACGCCCTTGCTCGCGCGCGTCACGTCCTGGCTTGGGCCCGCTAGCGTGCGCGTCCACTACCCGGGCGTCTGGCTCGGGGAGCGTGTCTGGGCGACGCACGGCCACTATCTCGATCGTCACCTGCTGCCCGAGACCGCCTATGGGATCGCCCGCGGGCTGCTGGGTCGCGTGCCGCGGGGCGCCGCCACACCGGTCGACTACGAGCGGGCGGGAGGTCCATCGCTGACCCGGCTGGAGGCGTGGCTCACGCGTTGGCTGCCCCGCCCCCTCGCGGCCCTGGTGGACGACCTGGCCGAGTTCCTGCGTGCTGCCACGATGCCGGGCGTCCCGCAGCGCCTGCTCAGCCACCGCATAGCGCCGCTGATCGCGATGCTGCTCGGAGCGCAGATGCGGCGCGCCAGCATCCCTGCGCTCGTGCGGGTCGTCCATCGGCTTCAGATCGACGCCGACTGGGTCATCTTTGGGCACGTTCACCGCTGCGGGCCTCTCGCCGGCGACGATCCGCATCGCTGGCGGGGTCCCGGTGGACGGCCGCGGATCGCGAACACTGGCTGCTGGGTGTACGAGCCGCTGCTTGTTCATCGCTCCGCGCCGCCGCACCCGTACTGGCCCGGCGGCGCGATTCTGCTCGAGGAGGGTCGCGCGCCGCAGGCGATTGGGGTACTTGACCACCTCGACGCCGCGCTGCTGCCTTGACCGTCGATCACCTTGGGATTGACATTGACCTTGCCCGTCTTGTTCAGCTTCCTCTTCTTCTTAGGTCACCTACACCCCGACGGGCGGCGACCCCAGCACGCAGTCGAAGAAACTGAAGCACAAGAAGCGGCTCAAGAAGCGCTAGCTCCGGTGCGCTTCCGCTTCGCGCGAAAAGCAGAAGCGCGAGTTCACGCTGTTGCTCTCCATGCTAAGCATCAGCCGCGGGTGGTCCGGTGCGGAACAAGGACAGGCGGAGTGGTCGGGTACGGTCGCTGGCGGGCCTGCGGCGGGCATAAAACGGGCATAGAAGTGCACACAACCCAGCACAACTCAGATCAACTGACGGCAACTCGAACAGGCACCGATCAACTCGGATCAAGCTGAACCACAGAGTTGTGGTCCAGGTGGTCGCCGGTTCGAGTCCGGTCGCTCACCCCTCAAGCCGTCCTGCTTGCTACGGCCATGTCAATCTCGGCCCGAAGAACCCCAACTATTGGGGATGGACTTCTGCACCGCGGCGCCATAGCTTGGCGATTCTGGCGGTAGTTGGCGGTTGCCAGACGAGTATCTTGGGGGGCCCCAGAGGCAGGGAGGAACGAGGTTCGCAATCGCCGTGCGCGGAGCAGTAG
>JALYLC010000847.1 GCA_030774435.1 Actinomycetota bacterium | reverse complement strand
CGACCCGAGCAGGAGAGCGCGTAGATGAGGCTTCATGCACGTGCGCTTCGACACGCGAGGCGCGATTCCTGTAGCGGCGCGTCCGGCCGCTACAGGAGTGCGCTGACCTCGACTCTGGGTTCGCTAGCCCGTGACTGGCGACTTCTTGGTCACGCCCTGGACATGGGCGACGTCGACGTGCGCGTTGGCCGAGACCTTCGGGGCGTTGCCGGCCGTCGCCACCACGACGTTCTTGAGCGAGGCGCCCTTGAAGTCGCTGTCCACCTTGGCCGTGAACTTGAACTCGTGGGTCGACTGGGCCTTGGCGACGTCGAGGTGCCAGCACACGCGGCCGTTGCTGATGGTGGCGCCTGTGATGGACGGCGTGGCGAAGACCATGTGCGCCGGCAGCGTGTCGCAGACGTCGACCTGCTTGGCGTCGATCGTCGAGGGCACCTTCAACACCATCGTGAAGGTCACCGTGGGCGAATTGCCGCCCTTCAACACGACGCCCGTCGGACTGGCCTTCTTGCGCACGAGGATCTTGGACGGCGGCGCGCCCGTGATCTTGACCGTCGCGTCGTCCTTGTTGTTCGAGAGATCCGAGTCCGGCGTCGTCGACGAGACCGTCGCCTCGTTCTTCTTCGTCTTGTTCGCGAGCGACAGCGGGATCCCGGAGACGACCGTGATCGGCACGCTCTGGCCCTTGACGAGATCGCCCAGCGAGCAGCGCACGACGGTGCCGTCCAGGCCGCACGCGCTCGGTGTCACCGACACGAACGTCATGCCGGCCGGAAGCGGGTCGGCCACCTTCACGTCCTTGGCGGTCGACGGCCCGTTGTTCGTCACGAGCAGCGTGTAGGTGACGTTCTTGCTGGGCGGCGTGGTCGTCGGCGTGACCGACTTGACGATCGCCACGTCGCCGTTCGAGACGATGGGCACCGTGTCGGTGTCGCTGTTGTTGGAGGTGTTGGTCTCGCCTCCGCCACCGGTCACCCCGGTGTTGACGACCGAGTCCGGCGCGCTCTCGAGCACGTTGGCGACGACGCTCACCGGCTCGTAGGCGGCGCCCGGCGCGAGCGGGTCGGAGCGATGGCAGTGCAGCGAGTTCGCCGGCGGCATGTTGACCGAGCAGGTCCAGTTCGCGCCGCTCGCGCTGACGATGCCCAGGCCGTTCGGCAGCGTGTCGTCGATCACGACGCTACCCGACGTGGCGAGGCCGCCGACGTTCGAGACGACCAGGTTGAACGTGCCCTGCTGGCCGCGTACCCAGGTCGTGCCCGTGTGCGACTTGTCGATCGTCACGTCGGGCACGCTGCGCACGGTCACCGCGGCGGGCGCGCTGGCTATGGACGTGTAGTCGTTGCCGGCGTCGTCCTTGCTGGAGAGGACGGCGGTGTTGAGGATCTGGGTGCCGTCAGGCGTATCGGCGCCGACGACGACGTTGAAGCGCACGCTGAACGACTCGCGTGGGGCGATGATGCCCCCGCCGTCGGCGAAGGGGGCCACCCCGCCGTTGAACGACGTCGCCCCGGTGCCGATGCGGAAGCGCACCGCGTTCGCGGCGGAATCGAACTCGGCCTGGTCGGCGTCGGTCGGATCCGTCTTTACACCAGGGACGCCCACGCCCGGGCTCGAGACGATATTCAGCGATCCCGCCTGGTAGGCGGTGTGTGGCGGGATGGCATCGCTGATGCGCGAGTCGAAGGCGGAGCTCGAGCCGGTATTGGTCGAGCCGATGTCGTACTGCAGCACGTCCCCGGGGTTGACAGCGCCGCCGTTGACGTCGGTGACCGTCTTGTGGAGCACCATCTGCGGCGCATAGATGTCCGTTCGGAAGTAGACGACGCCGGGCAGATAGCGGTCCTGCACGGTCGAGAGGTTGATGTTCGCCGAGGTCTGGTTGTGACCCACGACGCCGGTGGGCACGGCCAGCACGCCCGTGTCGAAGCCGAGCTGATTCTTGTAGTCCGGAACGCTTCCGCTCACCGGCGTACCGAGCTGCGAGATGCTCGAGTCGAAGAAGTTGCCCGATGGGTGCGCCAAGTCTCCCAGCGCCGTCCCGTTCAGGGCCAGGCCGTCGCCGGTGAGGTTGCGGTCGCCCTCGTAGGCGACGAACCCGATCTGCGTATTGACCGCGCCGGTCGGAGACGTCTTGAACCCGCTGACCGTGATGGGAACGTTGGCGTTGAGCGCGACCTGCCCGAAGCCGTCGAAGATCGTCAGGTTGCGCGCGGGCTGCGTGAGGTCCTGGTAGGCGACCACGAGCGACCAGCCCGCGTGGCGGTCGGCGCCCGTGCCGGCCTGGACGTTGGCGATCGTGTAGGTGCCACCGCCGCCGTGCTGCACGAGCGAGGTGACGTCCGCGAAGCCCTGATAGCGCGTGCGCTCGTCGACTCCGGCCGCCGGGCAACCCAGGTCCTCGGTGTAGGTGTCGAACACGCTCGCGTTGACCGGGACATACCCACCCGTGTTTGGGCCCTGCAGCCAGGCCGAGCCCGCCGCGGCCGGGTTGCCGGCCGCGAGGCCAGTGCGCGGCTGGCCCGGGTCGCACTGCAGCGGCAAGGTCTCGCCCTGGTCGAGCGCAGCGCCCCAGTAGAGGCCGGCAAAGAGCACCGTCGCCCCGGCCGGGATGCTCAGGTTCGCGCTGGAGGAGTCGAACGTGGTGGCGTCCTGGTCGACGTCGACGTACTGCATGTTGAAGTAGTTGTCGTCACCGACGCCGCCGTTCTGGACGTCGCCGCAGCCGACGTGGGACTGCGTCTCGACATCGCCCGTCTTGCAGGTCAGCAGCGTGTTCGACGCCATGGCGATATCGCCGTTCGTGTTGATCGCGTAGCGCACCGCGAACGGGCGCACGATCGGGGTCGGGCTGACCGCGGCAGAGGCCTGGGCCGCTCCGATCAAACCGACCGCAAACACCATCAGTACGGCGATTCGGCCACGTGCCGTGCGGGAATGCATCTCCGTGTCCCCCTGCAATTGTTGCCCGGTTACACAGGGCCCCCGAACCCCGCGACGTAACCCGGACGAGTGAGGGTGACAGATCGCAATCAGATATGGCAACTATCCGCCGAAAACTACCGAATGGTCCAGGACCGGGATGGGCGGGTCCCTAGCACGGATCAGACGTCGTCGATCGCCACTCCCGCGCTCCGCAACACGGCTTCGAGCCGCGCCCGTTCGTCGTCGTCCTCCAGTCGCCAGTGCGGCACCCCCGGTGCGAGCAGCTGCTGCTCGAGCAGCATCGCCACGAGGCGCAGCGCCGCCGCCAGGACGGTCGGCTCGGGCTCGCCCGCCAGCGCTCTGCGCGCGGTCTCACCGCAGGCGCGCAGGTAGTCGCGCCAGCGCTCGGGCGTGCCGGCCAGCACCAGCTGCTCGACCTCGCGCTGGCGCGCGAGCAACGTGCGCCCGGGAGCCGCCGGCTCGTCGAGCAGCGCCAGCAGCGCCGGGCCCTCCCGCTCGAGCTCCGGCGGCAGGAACAGCCAGGCGTCGAGCCGGTCGCGGCGGGAGCCGCTCACCCCTCGTCGATGCTCGGCACCATCTCGCGCAGGAGGTCGTGGTAGTGCGCGATGGCGCGCTCGTTGCGGTTGAGCACCCCGCGCTCGTAGGTGCGGGCGCCGAGCCCCTTCTGAACGCCCGCGCAGAGCGTCTTGTCCTCGTCCATGACGGCCTCGTTGAAGCGCCAGTTGAGACGGCGCGCCACGCGGTTGGCGAGCGAGTCCCCCGCGGGCGTGAACACCCACGAGACCGCCAGCGTGCGGTCGGGCGCGACCGGCACCATCTGCCAGGTGTCGTACTGATCCGGGTAGAGATCCAGGAACAGCCCCGGGAACAGGTGCGCATACGCCCAGGTCCCGTGCAGCTCGGCCGGATAGGCCTGCATGGGACGCACGAGGCGCTGGTAGAGCCGCTCGCGGCGGACGACCGAGCGCTTGTCGCGCAGCGGTGCGCTGATCCACGCGTGGCGGCGGCCGAGCGCGGGCTCGTAGCGCTTGTAGTCGAGCATGCGCAGCAGGCCCGGGTGGCCGACCGGGATGTGGTAGCCCTCGAGGTAGTTGTCGGCCAGGTTCTTCCAGTTGTACGGGTACTCGACGACCAGGGGGCCCTCGGCCTTCAGGCCCGCGATTCCGAGCGTCTCGAGCCGCTCGGCCACGTCGCCGAACCACTCGCCGAGCGGCGGCACCTCGGGATCGAGCGAGACGAACACGAGCCCCGCCAGCGACTCGACGCGGAACGACGGCAGGGCCACGCCCTCGCGATCGAGCGCGGGAAAGCCCCGCGCTTCCGGGACTGCGGCGAGCCGGCCGTCCTGCCGGTAGGTCCAGCCGTGGTACGGACAGCGCAGCACCTTGCGGCAGCGGCCCGTGCCGGACAGTATCTGCATGGCGCGGTGACGGCAGACGTTCGAGAGCCCGCGCAGCTCGCCGCCGTCCCCGCGCACGACCGCCACGGGCTCGCCGGCGACGCTGGCGGTCGCGAACGAGCCCGGTTCGGCGACGACCCGCTCCGGGCAGACGAAGATCCACGCGCGCGCGAAGACGCCGTCGAGCTCGGCCTCGAAGACCTCGCGCTCGACGTAGGCGCGCGCCGGCAGGGTGACGCGCTGCTCGTCGGCGACGCTCATACGCGCAACTCCGAGGCGATCGCCTGGCGCACGAGCGCGCGTGCGCGCGGACGGCCGATGCCGCCGAGCAGGGCCTGCTGGGCGAGGCCGTCGACGAGCGCGCACAGCCGTGCCGCGCTGGCGGCGGCGTCCACCGGCTCACCGGCGCAGGCGCGCACGTGCTCGGCGACCTCCTCGACCCACGAGCGGTAGGACTTCTCCACATCCGGCCGCAGCGCGGGCTCGTACAGCGCGGCGCGCATCATCTCGGACCAGATGCGCCAGCTGCGCTCCACGGCCTCGTCGTCGACGAGGTACGAGATGACCGCGGTCTCGAGCCGCTCGCGCGGCGTCTCGCAGCGTGAGACGGCTGTCTGGATGAACACGTCGACTTGCTCGTCCGCGAACAGGAACGCCCTGCGCAGCAGCTCCGAGCGCGTGTCGAAGTAGTAGTGCACGAGTGCGCTCGACACGCCCGCGGCACGAGCCACGTCGCCCATCCGCATCCCGTCGCATCCCCGCTCGGCGATCACGCGGCACGCGGCACGGAGAATATCGTGGGTGCGATCGGCGACAGCCATCTGACTGACTCGTTAGTCAAACGCATCCCTAGCGCCCTGTCAAGGCAGCGGAAGCCAGGCAAGGTCAACGTCCGAGAGCGCACGTAGGCTGCCGCCGTGATCCCGTTCCTGCCCGCCCGCGGTGGTTCCCTCGACGTCATCTGCGGCCCGATGTTCTCGGGCAAGAGCGAGGAGCTCCTGCGCCGCATCCGGCGTGCCGAGATCGCGCAGCTGTCGCCGCTGCTGTTCAAGCCCAGCCTCGACGACCGCTACGGAGACACCGATGTGGTCTCCCACGCCGGCAGCCGGCTGCGCTGCATCTCGATCGGAAGCAGCGCCGACATCGAGCTGCACCCGGAGCTCGACACTGCGATCGTCGTCGGCATCGACGAGGTGCAGTTCCTCGACGACGGCATCGTCGAGGTCGCGCTCGGCCTCGTCCGCCGCGGTGCCCGCGTACTGGCCGCAGGCCTCGATCGCGACTTCCGGGGTGAGCCGTTCGGCCCGATGCCGCTCCTGCTCGCCCATGCCGACGACGCCGACAAGCTGCACGCAATCTGCCAGGTCTGCGCGGGCCCGGCGACGATGACGCAGCGACTCGTCGACGGCCGCCCGGCTCGGCGCGACGACCCCGTCATCCTGGTGGGAGCGAACGAGCGCTACGAGGCCCGCTGCCGGGGCTGCCACCGCCTGAGCGACGCGGTGGTGCCGCTGGCCGCAGCCGGCTGAGACGCGCCGTCAACACGTCACCAGCACGTCGCCACCCCCTGCGGGAGCCCTTACGAGGGGCGGACGTCACCCCTTGCCAGTTTGTGCTGCTCGCATCATGCTGCCCGACGACTGCGCGACCGTGAGGCGAGCCGGGAGCTCGTGGTCGGCAGTCTCCTTCCGTCCCGCTCCAGGGACACACACCGGCGAGCCGGGCCATGCGTGCCCGGCTCGCCCAGGGGTGCCGCAAGGCTGACTAGCGGCGCCCGGCCGTCCACTCGCCGGGCCCGATCGCCCCGGAGCGCACCTCGGCGAAGTGCGCGCGCTCGAGCCGCGGCGCGACCAGCACGGTCGGGAACCAGATCGGCGTCCCCGGCCCCATCGGGTAGCAGAACAGCGCCCAGCCGCCCGGAGCGAGCACACGGTGCAACTCGCGCTCGAACGGCTGCACGAGCAGCGACACTGCGAGATCGAACCTGGCGCCGCCGTAGGGCAGGCGCCCGCCATCCGCGACGGCGAAGCGGACACCGGCGAGCTCGGGCTTCGCGCGCGCGAGCTCGATCATCTCGGCCGAGGCGTCGACGGCGTCGATCTGCGCGTGCGGGAAGCGCTGCGCGAGCATTCCCGCTGCCTGCCCCGTGCCGGTGCCGACGTCCAGCACGCGAGCCGGCGCCGTCACGCCGAGCTCGTCGAGCGCGCTCTCGAGCATGCGGCGCGAGTCGGTGATGTCGGAGCGGATCGTGTCCCACTTGGGCGCGAGCGCGTCGAAGCGGCGCGCGTGCGAGCGCGTGAGCAGGGCGTGCAGCGCCGGCACTCGGCCCTCGAGCCGCGTGAGCACGCGCATCGGATGCCTGCGCCGGTCGTTCAAGTGAAGTGCAGCAGGACCTTGCCGCGCTTGCCGCTCGCCGCCATGCGCGTGAAGGCGTCGGCCGCGCGCTCGTAGGGAATGACCGCGTCGACGACCGGCCGCAGGCGCCCGCTCGCGAGGTGAGGCAGCAGCTCGCGCTCGAATGCGCGTACGGCGGCGGCCTTCTGCTCGAGCGGCCGGGCGCGCAGCATCGTGCCGCGCATGCTCGCCCGTCGCGCCATCAACTGGCGCAGGACGAGCGTCACCTCCGCGCCCGCGCCCAGGCCGACGACGACGATCCGCCCCAGCATGGCGACCGCACGCAGGTTGTCGGGGAAATGCGGAGCCCCGACGAGCTCGAGGATGACGTCCACCCCACGCCCGTCGGTTGCCGCCAGCACGCTGTCGGCGAAGCCCTCGTCCTTGATCGGCTCGCCTCCGAACTCGCGCACCACCGCGGCGGCCTCCGCGCTGCGCACCGTGCCCAGCACGCGGGCTCCGCAGACCGCGCCGATCTGCAGGGCGGCGCTGCCGACGCCGCCTGCGGCGCCGTGCACGAGCAGCGTCTCGCCCGTGCTCAGGGCGGCCTGGGTACGGATCGCGTCGTGGGCGGTGATGAAGGCCTCGGGAATCGCGGCGGCGCCCGGCTCATCCAGCGTGTCCGGAACGGCGGCGACATGGCCGTGATGCACCACCACGAGGTCGGCCAGCCCTCCGCCGCCCACGAGGCCGAACACGCGGTCGCCCGGCTTCCAGTCCCGCACCTGCGCGCCGCAGGCCTCGATCGTCCCCGAGACCTCGAGCCCGGGGATGTCCTGGGGGCTCCCTGGCGGGGCGGGGTACGAACCGTCGCGCTGCGAGAGGTCCGCGGGGTTCAGCCCCGCATGCGTCACGCGCACGAGGAGCTCCTCGCTGCCGGGCACCGGGTCGGGGCGCTCCTCGAGACGAATCACCTCGTTGCCGCCGGCTCCGGCGAAGACCACTGCGCGCACGTCTGCTCCCTCGGTTGTGACTCCGGCGCAGCGTAGGAGGTTCGGTGCCCGCCCGGCGCGCGATCTGCGAGCATCCGGCGCATGGGCGAGCTTCCCGCGCGAGCGGATGTCGTGATCATCGGCGGGGGCGCGGTGGGCGCCAGCACGGCGTTCCATCTCGCCACGGGGGGCGTCCCGGACGTCGTCCTGCTCGAGCGGGAGACGCTGGCGAGCGGCTCCACGTCGCGCTCGGCGGGCGGCGCGCGCCTGCAGTTCGCGGACGAGCTCAACGTCGGCCTGTCCCTGCGCAGCCTGGACGAGTTCGAGCGCTGGGACGCGCTGATCGGCGAGCACGTCGAGTTCGTGCCCGGAATCGCGTTCCATCAGCACGGCTACCTCTTCCTGCTCGATACGCCCGGCGATGTCGAGCTCTTCCGGGAGGCCCTGGCCGTCCAGCACGCCCAGGGCGTGCCCTCGCGCGAGCTCACCCCGGCCGAGGCCGCCGAGATCGTGCCGCAGCTCGAGCTCGACGGCATCCTGGCGGCGACGTTCTGCCCGCGCGACGGGCACATGAGCCCCGAGGCGGTCGTACAGGGCTACGCGGCGGCTGCGGTCGCGCGCGGGGCGCAGGTCTTCCAGGGCTGCCCGGTGATCGGGATCGACCACGCGGACGGCCGCATCTGCGGGGTGCGCACGCCGCGAGGCACGATCGCCACCGATACCGTCGTGTGCGCCGCCGGCGCGTGGTCGCGCGAGGTCGGCGCGATGGTCGACGTCGAGATCCCGGTGCGCGGTGAGCCCCGGCACATGTGGTTCTCGCCCGAGCACGGCGGGCTGCGCGACGACCTGCCGCTCACGATCGACTTCACCACGAGCTTCTACTTCCACCGCGAGGGCCCGGGCATCGTCTTCGGCGGCCGGGAGACGGCGATCGAGGAGATCGCCGAGCACGCGCTGGAGCGCCTCCCGCTGATCCTCGAGCTGCCGATCCAGAGCAACTGGTGGGGCTACTACGAGATCAGCCCCGATCACAACGCGATCGTGGGCGAGTCGCCGGCGCCCGGGCGCTTCCTCTACGCGACCGGCTTCTCGGGACACGGCTTCCAGCAGTCGCCGGCGATCGGCGAGCACCTCGCGCAACTGGTGCGCGGCGAGCGGCCCTCGTTCGACCTGAGCGCCCTCGCGGTCGAGCGCTTCGCGCGCGGCGAGCAGCGCGCCGAGCGCTTCGTCGTGTGACGCGACTGCGCGAAGCCGGAAAACGAGTGACCGGGCGACCGCCGTTTCGTCCACTCCACTGACGTACCGATTCCCCGAAAGGAACTTGTACCTCGGCGGGGCTTCAACCTACTTCGGCGACGCCCGGTGCGCGACGGAAACTACGTGATCCAGCCGAGCGGGCGCAAGCGGCTCTGGTGAAGAAAAAGCGCTACGAGCGGGAAACGCGCTTCACGCACGCCCGACCTGCCGCTGCAGATGCGCGGCGCGACGGCCTGCGGCGGAGTCCTCGATCAGGGTCGCCAGCCGCCGCTCCCTCGTCTCGGCCCGCTTCGCGTTGACCACCCACCAGAGGGCCGCCTTGCGATAGGACGGAGCCTGCGCCTGGAAGAAGTCCCAGGCCTCGGGCCGCTGCTTGAAGCGCGCTTCGTGCGACGCCTCGAGCTCCGGCTCGCCGGCCTGCTCGTGGGAGTAGATCCCCGAGCGCGCCTCCCGCCGCCGCGCAAACGCCTCCAGCCCGGCGGCTCGCATCAGCCCCAGCTCCTCGAGCTCCGCAACGCGCGCGATGTTCACCGTGCTCCAGATGCTGCTCGCCTTGCGCGGCGAGAAGCGGATGCGGTAGCGCGTCGCGTCGATCGACTGCCGCCGCCCGTCGATCCAGCCGAAGCAGAGCGCCTGATCGACAGACTCGGGCCAGCTGATGCACGTCTCACCCGAACCGCGCTTGTGGAAGCCGACCCACAGCTCCGTCTCGTCGGCAGCGTGCCCATCGAGCCAGGCGCGCCAGTCGGCAGGCGTACGGAAGAAGACGGCTTCGAGGTCGGGCATGCGGGATCGAGTCGGCCAATTGGCACACGCGGCGCATGCCATTTGGCCCAGCGTAGGCAAGGAGCCGCGGGAGCGCTCCCGTCGCCGACCCCCCCCGGATCTTTCGATCATTCTTGATCAGGTGGGTCGGCGAGCCTAGGCCGTTGCGGGCGCGAGACGGCCTATGTCATACGCCGCGTGTGGCGTTTGGCCACCGCGAGCCGTCAGGGAGGGTCTGGCTCCGCCAGGTGGGGTCTGACCCCAGGTGGCGGAGCCTGACCCCAGGGTGGCGATTCGCTCAACCAAGCGCTTCCAGGGCATCGAAGCAGATCCGACCGCCTGGCCGCGAGTGCATCATCTCGACCCCGCGGGCGACTGGCTTTCCGCATGCCTTAACGGTTTGCGGCTCTGCTGGGCAGGTCGGTGCCAGGCTCCGCCAGGCGGGGTCAGACCCCGCCTGGCGGGGTCAGACCCCAGGTGGCGGGACCCCAGGTGGCGGATGCGGCGGGTCGGCGGGTTGAGGCGGGGCAATGCGGCCCCAGAAACTCCGAAAGGGGTATCCCTCAACCCGGGTACCACGGGCGGCGGGACTTGCACTACAGATGTGAGGAGCGGTTTCGGCTCCCGGCCGGGGCCGGATCTTCGATCGCCGTTCCGAGGGAACCGCCCATGACCCGCCACGCGTTCGTACTCGCCAGTCTCGCCCTCGCTCTCGCGGCTCCCGTCGCCGAGGCCGGCGCCGCCGCGCTCAAGCCGCTACCGGTGTTGAACGGCGTGCCCTGCCGCACCGTGATCAACTCGACCGGGCTGATCGGCTACTCCTGCGGGCGGGCGAGCGACGTGCGCTCCTACGTGGTCACCGTCGAGATCGCGAAGCGCAGCCCGTACGGCCCGCGCCCCAGCGACCGGCACCTGGGGAGCTGGGTGCGCTCCACGCGAACCGGCTTCATGGGCCACGTCTACGTGATGGTGGTCGCGACGCGCACCGACGGCAACGCGAAGGCCGCCCGTAGCGAGGCGGCGAGCGCGGCAAAGTTCATCGCACGGCTCAACGCCGGCGGCTGAGCTCGGCTCTCAGGTGCGCGGGATCGCGATCGCACGGCCGGCCCGATCGGGGCGCGGCAGCGCCGCGTGCGCCT
>JALYLC010000846.1 GCA_030774435.1 Actinomycetota bacterium | reverse complement strand
GCCCGCGGCGCACGCGCACGACGCGGAGCGCGGCGAGCTGGGCGGCGGTCGGCGCACCGGAGGTGTAGAGGCCGACACTGTGGGCGCTGCCCAGCAGGCGCTCGCCGCGATGGCAGGCGAGGGTGGTTCGCGCAAGTCTCCCCGGGGTGACGGTGAGCTCCGTGACGCGCAGCGTGATCGGCCGACCCGGCTTGACGGCGCTCACCCGCGCGAGCGCCATCGGCGTGCGCGGCCCGCCACCGCCGCCGGGGATGCAACCGATGAAGGGCCGGTAGCTCGTGGCCCTGCGAGTGCGCCCGGCATAGGTGCCTTTGAAGAGCAGGGATTGGGCCGTCGTGATGCCCGGATTGACGGGGCTGCCGATCAGGCCCGGGAACTCGACGGCCACCGCTGCCTCACTGGCCCTTGCGTCCACTCCTCCGACGATGCCCTGCGGGCAGACGAGTTGCCAGGTCGCCGTCGCCGTCAGGCGCGCAGGCTGCGGGATCACGACCCACGGACCGGGCACGGGGATGCACACCTGCAGTCCGCGGCACTCGTCGGCGGCCTGGGAGGAAGCGACGTCGAGCGCGAGCGCGGCCGTCACGGCGAGGGCGGCGACCGCAGCCCGGATCACGGCACTCTCCTGAACCAGAGGGCGGAGAGCGAGCCGCCGACGAGCAGGAAGAGGGCGCCCGCCGCCGCGAAGGCGACCGTGATCTCCTCATCCTTGCGCGTCTTGCCGAGGCGCGACTTGAGGTCGGCGTAGACGGGCTTGAGATCGTCCTGAGTCGGCGCCGCGAAGAAGCTCCCGCCGGTCTGCCCGGCGACGGTGCGGAGCGCCGCGGGGTTCGGCGGCACCTGGATCCGCTCGACGAATCCGCCGATGTGGGGCACCTGCACGACTCCCGCCGCCGTGCCGAGGAGGGCGGTGAAGACCGGAACCTTCGCCTTGCGCGCCTGGCGAATGGCATCGGCGAGCTTGACGCGCCCACCGTCCTGCGCGCCGTCGGATAGGACCAGGACCGCGGCGGGCGGCAGCGGCTCACCCGCGGCGCGCTTCTTGCCCAACGGCGGCGCAACCGCGATCTTGACGGAGGTGGCAATCCCATCGCCGAGCGCCGTGCCCTGTCCCACGCGCAGCGCGGCGAGTGCCGAGCTCACGAACTGGCGGTTCTGTGTCGGCGGCGCCACGAGCTGGGCCCGCGAGCTGAAGGCCACGACGGCGACCCGGTACTTCCTGGGCAGTTCCGCGAGGAATCGCCGCGCCGAGGCCTGGGCGGCGGCCAGTCGCGTGGGCGCGATATCCGTTGCCGCCATCGAGTGCGACGTGTCGATCGCGAGAACGACCGTCGCCTCCTCGGAGCGTTCCGAGAGCGTGGCGTGGGGCCGTGCGAAGCCGAGCAGGAAGCTCGCGACCGCAAGCAGGAAGATCCCCACGGGCAGATGCCTGCGCCAGCTCGGAACCCGATCGACGACGTTCGGCAGCAGCGCGGGCTGCACGAACCGGGCCGCCTCCTCCACCCGCCGGCTCTGGAACCAGATGTAGCCCGCGGCGGCCAGCGGCACGAGCAGCAGGGCCAGCAGCGCGGTGGGCGAGGCGAATCTCACTGCGCGCCCGCGTGACGGAGAAAGCCGGTGAGGTCGCGCAGCCAGTCGCCTTCGGTCTTCAGGACGACGTGGCGTGCTCCCGCGGAGGTGATCTCGGCCGCCACCTCGCGTCGCTCCCGTGCGGCTGCGGCTGCGAACTGGGAGCGCACCCGCCCGTTCGAGGTGTCGACCCTGAGCTGCCGCCCGGTCTCGGGGTCGACGAGCTGGAGCTGGCCGAACCTCGGCAGCTCCTGCTCTCGTGCGTCGCGAATCTCGAGCGCCACGACGTGGTGGCGGCCGCCGAGCGCGAGCAGCGGCCGGCGCCAGTCACGGGGACCGCGAAAGTCCGAGACGACGACGATGTACGACCGCTGCCGGGCCAGCGTCCCGACCCGCTGCAGCCCCTCCCCGACGGAGGTGGCAGCACCGTTCTCGCGGCGCCCGGCCCTGGCCGCCTCCTCCTTGCGCAGTGCGAGCAGCAGGCCGAGCAAGCCCGCCCGTCCCTGCCGCGCCGGCAATACGCGCGGATGCTCGTCGCCGAACGTGACGAGGCCGAGGCGGTTTCCGCGCCGGGTCGCGGCGTAGCCGACCGCCAGGGAGGCGCCCTCCGCGACGTCGGCCTTACGGCGCTCGGCCGTGCCGAAGGTCATCGAGGGCGACGTGTCCAGCACCAGCCAGGTCACGAGCGCGCGCTCGGCGAGATGGATGCGCACGTGCGGAGTCCCGGTCCGGGCGGTGACGTTCCAGTCGATCTGGCGGACGTCGTCCTCGACCGGCTCGTACGGGCGGATCTGCGCCAACTCGCTGCCGCGGCCGAGCAGCGACGAGCGGTGGTCACCGGGCAGCATCCCCTCCACGCGGCGCGCGATCGTGAGGTCGAGCGCGCGCAGCAACGGCTCGGGCATCGGGCCCGGCCCGGGCCGCGCGGGCGTCTGCCCCCGGCGGAGGAGGCCGTCGATCACGCGGCGTGCCCGGCGAGGTCGAGTTGCGGGACCGCGACAGCGGCAACGATCTCGTCGAGCAGGCTGTCGGGGCTCCGCTGCTCGGCCAGCGCCTCGTACGAGAGCACAATGCGGTGACGAAGCGCGTCCTTGACGAGTTCCTGGACGTCCTGCACCAGCACGTACTCGCGCCCGCGTACCACCGCCAGCGCCCGCGCGGCGTGGATGAGCGAGATCGGCCCGCGCGGGCTGGCTCCGAACGACATGAAGCGCGCGAGGTCGGGCAGTCCGAACTCGGCCGGGCGGCGTGTTGCTGTTGCGAGCTGCAGGGCGTAGCTCACGAGGCCCGGATCCACGTAGATCCCCCGAACCTCCGCCTGTACGCCTCGGAGCTCGTCGATCGTGAGCAGCTGCTTGAGATCGGGCGGCGCGACGAGGGAGCGCTGGATCACCGTCAGCTCCTCGTCGTGGAGCGGGTAGTCGACGAGGATCTTGAGCATGAAGCGGTCGACCTGCGCCTCGGGCAGCGGATAGGTGCCCTCCGACTCGATCGGGTTCTGCGTCGCCATGACGAGGAACGGATCCGGCACGGGATGCGTCGTGTGTCCGAGCGTGACCTGGCGCTCCTGCATGACCTCGAGCAGCGCCGACTGCACCTTGGCGGGCGCGCGGTTGATCTCGTCCGCGAGCAGGAAGTTGCAGAACACGGGCCCGAGCTCAGTGTCGAAGCTGGCGTTGTCCGCCCGGTAGATCCGCGTACCGATGAGGTCGGACGGCACGAGGTCGGGGGTGAACTGGATGCGGTTGAAGGTGCCGCCGAGCACATTCGCGGTGGTCTTCACCGTGAGCGTCTTCGCAAGCCCCGGAACGCCTTCGATCAAGAGGTGCCCACCCGTCAGCAGACAGACAAGCACCCGCTCCAGCATCTGATCCTGACCTGCGATGACCCGCCGGATCTCGAACAGCGCCTGCTCGAGTCGTTGCTTCGTCCGCGCGGTGTTCTGGGGATCGACGCCGCTTGCCACGTGCTCTCCTTCGGGTCGCTTCAGGTGAACTGCTCGCTCATGGGGTCGATCCGCGTGGGCGCGCTCCAGGACGAGGACGTACTAACAGAATGAGCGTTCGTGGGTCGGGGGGCTCGAAGCGAGCGGGAAGCCCCAGGGCTCGCGCGGCTCTTTGCGCGGGCCCAGGG
>JALYLC010000845.1 GCA_030774435.1 Actinomycetota bacterium | reverse complement strand
CAGCGAGGCGGCGACCGCCGCCAAGTTCATCGCGCGGCTCAACGCCGGCGGCTGAGCTCAGGCGCGCGGGATCGCGATTGCGCGGCCGGCCCGATCCGGGCGCGGCAGCGCCGCGTGCGCCTCGGCGATTCGATGCACCCTCGCGAGCACCGCGGCACCCGCCGGCGCAGCGCGGCGGGCGACCGTGTCGACGTGCAGGTACAGTTGCTCGGCCGTCGCCAGGAGCGCGCCGTCGCTCTCGCGCCAGAGCGAGTGGAACACCTGCAGCCTGCGCGCGTCGTAGTCGAGCACCTGCGTCGTGACCGAGAGCCGGTCGTCGAGCAGGGCCTCGCGCAGGTGCGAGAGGTGGCTCTCGACGGTGAAGTAGCTGCCTGCCGCGAGGTAGTCCGCGTCGATGCCGAGATAGCCGAAGAGCGCGTCGGAGGCGTCGCCGAAGACCTGCAGGTAGCGGCTCTCGTGCGCGTGGCCGTTGTAGTCGACCCAGTCGCTGGCGACCGCGGCCGAGTGCAGGGCGAGCGGCTGCGAGAGATCGTCGCCATCGCGCGCCGTGAGTGACCGGGCCGAGGTTGCGAGCTCGCGCTCGTGGCGCGCCAGCACGGCGCCCGCGCCGATGTCGCGCGCGCGCAACGCCTGCAGAACCGAGACCAGGCAGTCGTCCCGGAGCTGCTCGAGCTCGCGCACGCTGCGGCCCTCGGCCTGCTCGTCCGACTGCGCCACGATCGTGTCGAGCAGCTCGTCGGTCAGATCGGGCACGTCGATCAGCTTCGTCCACGGCCACTTCAGGGCCGGCCCGAACTGCGCCATGAAGTGGCGCATCCCGGCCTCGCCGCCGGCGATCCGGTAGGTCAGGAACGTGCCCATGAACGACCAGCGCAGGCCCGCGCCGAGGCGGATCGCGTCATCGACCTCGGCGGCCGTCGCCACGCCGTCGTTGACGAGCCAGAGCGCCTCGCGCCAGAGCGCCTCCAGCATGCGGTCGGCGACGAAGCCGTCGATCTCCTTGCGCACGACCAGCGGCGCCATGCCGAGCGAGCGGTAGAGGTCGCCGGCGCGCTCGATCGTCTCCTGGGACGTGCGCTCGCCGCCGCACAGCTCCACCAGCGGCAGCAGATACACCGGGTTGAACGGATGCGCGACCAAAAACCGCTCCGGACGGCCCATCTCCGCTGCCAGAGCGGACGGGCGGAGCCCGGAGGTGGACGACGCGATGAGCACGTCCGGCCCGGCGGCCGCGCACACCTCTGCCAGCAGTGCCCGCTTGAGGTCGGCCCGCTCCGGGGCGCTCTCCTGGACGAGCTCCACACCCTCTGCCGCGGCGGCGGCGGTCGCAACGACGGTCAGCGAGCCCTCGCGCGGCAGCGACACCGCCGTGAGCCGCCCGAGCGCCCGGCGTGCCAGCTCGAGCATCTCGCCGAGCTTCCGCTCCGCCTCGGGATCGGGGTCGTAGAGGAGGACATCCCTGCCGCCGAGTAGGAAGCGCGCGGCCCAGCCCCCGCCGATCACACCGCCGCCGAGCAAGCCGACCGCGCGCGGCGCGCTCATGCCAGCAGCAGCGACATCTCGTGCGCCGTGCGCAGGGCCGCGCGTCCCAGCGACGGCAGTCGCGATCGCGTCACCCGCACGCTCGGGCCCCACACGTTGACGATCGCGATCGGCCGGTGCGTGGCGTCGAAGACGGCGGCCGAGACGCCGTTCGAGTAGTCGTACTCGCCGAGGCACGACGCGTAGCCGTCGCGCCGCACGCGCTCGAGCTCGCTGTCGAGCGCGGCCCGGTCGACGATCGTGTGGGATGTGAAGCGCTCGAGCGTCGCGGGCAAGACCGCCGCTCGCTCGTCCTCCGGCAGCCAGGCCAGGAAGACCTTGCCAGACGATGTCGCGTGCAGCGGGATGTGACGACTCGTCCAGTCCGGGGACGGGGGCCCGGGCGGATCGGCCTGGTCGACGTACACGAGGCCGAAACGCTTCGCGATGGCGAGCGTGACGATCTCTCCCGTGGCCTCGGCAGTGCGCTCGAGCAGCGGGCGCAGCCGGCGCGCGAGCGCGTCGTGGTCCTCCGCCGTCGCGAGCTGGAAGGACGCGTAGCCCACCACGTAACGCCCGGTCGCCGTGTCGCGCTCGACCAGCCCGTGCGCCTCCAGCGTCGACAGCAGCCGCCAGGCGGTGCTGCGGTTGACGCCGCAGCGCTGCGCGAGCTCCTGTGCGCTGCTCGGGGCGCCCGAGGCGGCCACCGCCTTGAGCAGCCGCAGCGCGCGATCGACGGACTGGACGCCCGTGTTGGCGGGGTCTTCGGGCCGTCGTGTGCGTGCGCTTTCCGGACTCATTGTTCGCATTATGAACATCACGACAGAGGATCCGCCGCCTGGCGAGCGCCACTATACACACGCCAATCGCCCGTGGGATGCAGGATCTTGACGATTCCTTGACATCCGCCCGCCGCGCTCTCTAGCATCGGCCTCCCGGCGCACTCCCCGAGCGCTCTGTTCACGATACGAACGCGCACAGCCACTTGCACCGGGACTGGCAGAGAGGAGCCACGTATGGAGCAGCACCCGTTCGAAGAGACCTCGGAGGGCAGAGGCGGGTCGCTCTCCCGCCGCGACCTCCTGGCAGCGACCGGCGGCGTCGTTCTGGCGGGCAGCCTCGCCGGCAACGCGGCCTCGGCCTTCGCGGCGAGCGGCGCGAAGCCAAAGCGCGGCGGCACGTTCCGCATCGGCGTCAGCGGCGGCGGCGCGACCGACATCATCGACGGCCAGAGCATCAAGATCAAGCCCGACCAGGCGCGCCTCACGTCCGGGTGGGAGACGCTCCTCAGCTACGACCGGAACTACAAGCTCGGCACCGACGGGCTGGCCGAGGAGGCCACCCTGGACAACGCGAAGCAGTGGACGATCCGGCTCAAGAGCGGAATCGAGTTCAACAACGGCAAGACGCTCGGCGCGGACGACGTGATCTATTCGCTGAGGCGGATCGGCAACCCCAAGGCGGGCCTGTTCGGCACCGCGGGCCTCGCCTCGATCGATCTCGCACGCCTCAAGAAGATGGACAAGCTCACGGTACGCGTCCCCCTGAAGACCGCGGACGTGACCATCGGCGAGCAACTCGGCCAGTACTTCAACGGCATCGTCCCCGTCGGCTACACGTCCAAGAACAAGCTGAAGTGGGTCGGGACGGGCCCGTTCATCACCAAGAGCTTCTCTCCGGGGCAACAGAGCGTCCACGTGCGCAACCCCAACTACTGGCGCACCGGGCAGCCCTACTTCGACTCGGTCAAGATCATCGATTTCCCCGATCCGTCGGCGCAGGTCAACGCGCTCTTCTCCGGCGCGATCGACGCCATGACGGACATCCCGTTCGCCCAGGTCACAACGGCCCAGGGTCACGGCATCAAGATCCTCGAATCGCCCGGCGGCGGCTGGCTGCCGCTCTGCATGGCGATCGACCTGGCGCCGTTCGACGACGTGCGGGTGCGCAAGGCGATGCGCTTCATCGCCGATCGCCCCGCGATGCTGGCGCAGGTGCTGTCAGGCCATGGGCGCGTCGCGAACGACATGTACGCGCCGTTCGACCCCGACTACGACTCGGCGCTGCCTCAGCGCCACCAGGACCTCAATCAGGCCAAGGCGCTGCTCAAGGCCGCCGGCCACGAGAACCTGGTGGTCGACCTGCACACGACCGACGGCGCGGCCGGCATGGTCGACTCGGCCAACGTGTTCGCGGCTCAGGCCAAGGCGGCCGGCGTCACGATCAACGTCAAGAACGACCCGAACTACTACGGCGACCAGTACCTCAAGCTGCCGTTCTCGGTGGACTTCTGGGGCACGCGCGGCTACCTCGCGCAGAACGGCCTCGGCAGCATCCCCGGAGCCGCCTACAACGAGTGCCACTGGCCGCCGGCGAACTCGAACTACCTCAGCCTCTACAAGCAGGCCCTGGCAGCAGTCGACGCTGCCAAGCGCCGGGAGCTCATCCAAGAGATGGAGAAGCTGGAGTACAACCAGGGCGGGTACATCATCCCGTTCTTCAACAACCTCGTCGACGCCTACAGCCCCAAGGTTGCCGGTTTCCAGAAGAGCAAGGGAACGCTGAACCTCGATACGTTCGGCCATGGCTTCCGTACCGTCTGGTTCGCCTAGCAGCGACCTTCTCGTTCCGGCCGGGCCGCCCACCGCGGCCCGGCCGGCGCGCGCTCTGATCCCTCGATTCGGCGGAATCTGGGGCTTCATGCTGCGGCGCCTGCTGCTCGGGATGCTCGTGCTCGCACTGGTCTCGGTGCTCGTGTTCGTGGCGACGCAGGCGCTCGGCGATCCGGCCCGGGCGATCCTCGGCCGGCAGGCGACGCCCGCGAGCCTGAAGGCGCTGCAGCAGCAACTGCACCTCGACCGTTCGCTCGTCTCGCAGTACTTCGCCTGGCTGGGCGGACTCCTGCACGGCGATGCAGGCATGTCGTACGCCGCACAGGAACCCGTGAGCACGCTGATCAGCGACCGCATCGTGAACTCGGCCTTCCTCGTGTTCTGCTCCGGCATCATCTCGATCCCTCTGGCGATCGCAATCGGCGCCTACGCCGCGCTGCGCCGCGATCGCCGCTTCGACAACGTGAGCTCGGTGATCACGCTGTTTTTCGCGGCCCAGCAGGAGTTCGTGATCGGGCTCTGGCTGGTCGTCATCTTCGCGACGACCGTCTTCCCGGGCACGCTGCCGTCGATCACCCTGATCGCGCCGGGCACGCGGCCGTGGGACGACATGACCGGCATGGTGCTGCCCACGACCACGCTCGTGCTGGCGGTGGTGCCGTACGTGGCACGCATCGTGCGAGCGTCCATGATCGAGGTGCTCGAGTCGGATTACGTCGAGATGGCGCGCCTCAAGGGGCTCAGCGAGCACACCGTCCTGCTGCGCCACGCGCTGCCGAACGCGCTCGGGCCCACCTTCCAGGTGATCGCGATCAACCTCGCCTATCTCGCCGGCGGTGTGATCGTGGTCGAGTACATCTTCAACTACGCCGGCATCGGCGGCGCGCTGCGCGACGGCGTCACGAGCCACGACATCCCGGTCGTGCAGGCGCTCGCGATGCTGATCGCCGCCGTCTACGTGGTGCTGAACCTGCTCGCCGACATCGCGACGATCATCGTCACGCCGCGCCTGCGGACACGCCTGTGAGCGCGATCGCCGACACCGGGATCCTCGCCCTGCCCGAGGCCGCGGCTGCACGCAGGCCCACATGGCAGCTGCTGCGCACCGCCGTCGGGCTGTGGCGCACCCGCATCGGGCTCCTGCTCGTGGCCGCGCTCGTCGCGGTGGCCGTGTTCGGGCCCTACCTCGCCCCGCACTCCCCCACCGCGTTCGTCGGTCAGCCGAACACCCAGCCCTCCAACGTGCTCTTCGGCACCGACTACCTCGGGCAGGACGTGTGGAGCAGGTTCCTTTCGGGTGGCGGCCAGATCCTGGCCGTGTCGGCGATCGCAACCATCCTCGGCCTCGTGCTCGGGGTGGTCGTGGGCCTGATCGCCGCCTACTCCCGCAACTTCCTCGACGACGTGCTCATGCGGGCGATGGACGTCATCCTGGCGCTCCCGCAGATCATGCTGGCGCTCGTCGCGATCACCACGCTGGGCGCGAAGAACTGGCTGATCGTGCTCGCCGTCGGCCTGACGACCATGCCCCGCGTGGCGCGCGTCACGCGCGGGGCCGCGCAACCCGTGGTCGAACGCGACTTCGTGGCCGCGGCGGAGGCGCTCGGCGTAGCGCGCTGGCGCATCCTGCTGGGCGAGATCCTGCCCAACGTGCTCTCGCCGCTGATGGTGGAGGCGAGCCTGCGCCTGACCTACTCGATCGGCCTGATCGGGGCGCTCGCGTTCCTCGGCTTCTCCACCGACCCGAACGGCGCGAACTGGGGCACGATGATCCATGAGAATCAGCTCGCGCTCGTGTCTCAGCCCTGGGGTGTCGTCCTGCCGATCGCGGCGATCGCGCTGCTCACCATGGGCACCAGCCTGGTCGGCGACGGCGTGTCGCGCGCAGCCATCGGGATCGACCGCGGGAGGGCCGCCGAGTGAGCGCCGCCGAGGCCGCCGTCGCCGTCGAGGGTCTGCGCATCGTGCTGCGCGACACCGAGATCGACATCGTCGACGAGGTCTCGTTCACGATCGCGCCAGGCGAGGTGCTCGGCCTCGTGGGCGAGTCGGGCTCGGGCAAGACCACGGTCGGCCTGGCGCTGCTCGGGCACACGCGCCGCGGAGCCGCGATCGGCGCCGGCAGCATCCGCGTAGGCGACGTCGACATCCTCACGCTCTCGCCCGCGGCGCGGCGGTCGGTGCGCGGCCGAGTCGTCTCGTACGTCCCGCAGGACCCGGCCGCCTCGCTCAACCCGGCCCTGCGCATCGGCACCCAGTTGCGGGAGACGCTCGAGGTGCACGGATTCGGCTCGGGCTCCGCTGAGCGCGAGGCCCGCATCGCCGAGGTCATGCGCGAGGTCGCGCTGCCCGACGACAAGAAGTACCTGCGCCGCTATCCGCACGAGCTCTCGGGCGGGCAGCAGCAGCGCATCGGCCTCGCCATGGCCTTCGCGTGCCGCCCGCGCCTGATCGTGCTCGACGAGCCGACGACCGGCCTCGACGTGACCACCCAGGCCCACGTGCTCGGCACGGTGCGTGAGCTTGCCGCCGCGCATCACGTCGCAGCGCTCTACGTCAGCCACGACCTCGCCGTGGTCGGCACGCTCGCCACGCGCACGGCTGTGATGTACGCGGGCCGGATCGTCGAGCTCGGGCCGACCGCCGAGCTGTTCGCGAACGCCTCGCACCCGTACACGCGCCGCCTCGTGCAGGCGATCCCGCACCTCTCGGGGCGCCGCGACCTGGTCGGGATCCCGGGCAGGGCGCCCTCGCCGGGCGCGCGCCCGCACGGCTGCGCGTTCGCGCCGCGCTGCACGTTCGTCATGGACGCCTGCCGCGCCGATGAGCCCCGGCTGCGCGAGCTCGCGCCCAACCTCTGGGTCAAGTGCATCCGCGCCGAGGAGGTGCGGGCGAGCGCC
>JALYLC010000844.1 GCA_030774435.1 Actinomycetota bacterium | reverse complement strand
CCACCACTCGACTGTCGCAGTGCTGTTTCTCGACGTCGATCGCTTCAAGCTCGTCAACGACAGCCTGGGCCATTCGGTCGGGGACGAGCTGTTGCGCAGCTTCGCCATTCGGCTCAGCGAGTCGCTGCGACCGGGCGACACCGTCGCCCGCTTCGGGGGCGACGAGTTCGCGATTATCTGCGACGATTTGGAGGGAGTGAACGAGGCGGCGACGATCGCCGAACGGACGGCGGAGGCGTTGAGTCAATCGTTCATGATCGACCAGACGCCGCACTTCGTGAGCGCGAGCATAGGAATTGCCGTCGCGAGCGGTACGCATCGCCAGGCGGAAACCCTCATTCGGGAGGCCGATGCCGCGATGTATCGCGCGAAGGAGATGGGCCGCGGTGGGTACGAGATCTACGACGAGCTCATGCACGCTCGTGCGACGAGGCGCCTGCGCATGGAGAACCAGCTCAAGCAGGCTGTCGAAAACGACGAACTACGCCTGCACTATCAGCCGATCGTCTCACTCAGCACGGGCCATCTGGTCGGGGTCGAAGCTCTCGTCCGCTGGGAGCATCCGGAGCGAGGGCTCGTGATGCCGGACGAGTTCATCTCGATCGCGGAAGAGTCGGGCACGATCGTCCCGATCGGCAGCTGGGTTCTCCGCCACGCCTGCGACCAGGCGGCGACATGGCAACGAGAGCGGCCGCAGACGCCGCCGCTCTTCATGTCCGTGAACCTGTCGCTTCGCCTGATCGAGCAAGCCGGCTTGTTCGCCGACGTCCGGGATGCATTGGGCGCGAGCGGGTTGGACGCGCCGAGCCTCCACCTCGAGATCACCGAGAGTGTCCTGATGGACGATCCCGATGCGACGATTGACACTCTGGCGAAGCTCAAGGAGATCGGGGTACAACTTGTGCTCGACGACTTCGGCGCCGGCTACTCGTCCCTCGCCTACGTCAAGAAGTTCCCGATCGACACGCTAAAGATCGACCGCAGCCTGATCGCCGACATGGAGCGCGATACCCACGGCCCGGCGATTGTCGACGCTGCGCTGACGATGGCGCGAGGGCTCGGACTGCAGGTCGTCGCCGAGGGAATCGAGACGAGCATTCACGTCTCGGCGCTGCGGGCCCTCGGCTGCAAGCTCGGGCAGGGTTACTACTACTCGCGGCCGCTCCCGCCCGAGGAGTTGTCGCTACTGCTCGGCGATGTGCTCCCTCTCATGCCTGCGCTCGCATCTGCTTCGCTGATCTAGACGGGACGCCCTGACTCGACCGGGTGTGGCATTCCGAGCGAGCTGTGTTCGTGAGGCCTCTGTTGTCCTCTGAGTTGCCCTCTCGCGGCATCGAACAGGCGCAAGAGGTAAGCGTTCTCCTGCCCTGAAGGGACCCGCTGTGTTGGGGCGAACTTGAGGGTGTGGAGCGGGCCGAGACGGAAGCGATTCTTGACGGCGACCGGGAGACGGCGGTCGCGTTGCTTTTGGGGGTTGGCGAGTTGATCGAGGCGAACGGTCGGCAGGCCAGGCTCTGTCCGTGGCCGCTGCGGCCAGCCTGGCCATGAGGGCCGGAGCCGGAGGCTGTTTCCGCCCGAGCGGCCAGCTTGCGGCCCAGATCCGCTCAGCTAACGCCGTCAACATCGACTAGACCGGCTGGCGGACAGCTGGCAAGCGGCGCACGCTGTGGGAGCACTCACCGCGCAGACGGCTGTCTTCCGGATCACCGCCGGCCGTCATCAGTGCGAGGCCGCTGCTAGGCGAGGATTTCGCAGGCATCGCCTGCTCGGACCGCTGGGCGGGCCTATGACTATCTGGATCCTGAACAGCGCCAGCTTTGCTGGGCGCACCTCCAACCGAGTTCGTCGTCTCCAAGAACCTGCACCGCCCGCGCGCCGCGAATGCACACCGGCGCAACCTGGCGCCGCCCTGCTGCGGCGACGAGACTAGCTGAGTGCGTTTCCGTCTCGTCTTGGCTCTGCTGGCTTTCCTGCCGCCAGGCTTTCGCTTGTGCGACGGTCGCGAATGTCTTGCGGATCGTCTTCTGGTCGCGCGGCGACCAGACCTGCGCCCGGTAGGCCCGGCTCCTCAGGCGACTGCGGCAGCCG
>JALYLC010000843.1 GCA_030774435.1 Actinomycetota bacterium | reverse complement strand
CTTTCGTCCTGCTCTCCGGCGGTTGACTTGAGCCGCAGGGTGATGTGGGGGTCACCTGGCGGCTTGGAGGCCTTGTCAGCCATAAACTGCTCCTTTGTTTGGGAACGATGGCTTGCGCTGGCCCCGGCGCGATGGCTTGAAGTGGCCCCACTTCGCGTCGGTTGTTGTGCTTGGTTGAGTGTGCCTGATGGTGTGGTGGTGGTGTCGCGTGGTGTCGCAGCGGAGCCGTCGCCGGGAGGGCGGCGGCGGAGCTGCGAGGCCACGCGCGCGGGTCATCGGGCGGGGGTCTGCTTGCGTTTGAGGCCGTGGCGGAAGCGCCAGGACTCGTTGCCGGTGTCGATGATGTGGGCGCGGTGGGTGAGCCGGTCGACGACGGCCTTCGCGAGTCGGGGGTCGGGGAAGACCTTGGCCCATTCTCCGAACGGGAGGTTCGTCGTGAGGATCAGCGACCCGCGTTCGTGGCGCTCGGAGAGAACCTGGAAGACGAGCTCGGCGGCGCCGTCGGGCAGCGCGAGGTAGCCGAGCTCATCAAGGACGACGAGCTCGGTGCGGGCGTAGCGGCCGACGACCCGTCCGAGTTCGCGGCGCGACTGGGCTTCCTGCAGCTCGTTCGCGAGCCCGGCGAGCGTGGTGAACCGGACGCGCCGGCCCTGGTGACAGGCGCAGACTGCCAGGGCGATCGCGAGCATCGTTTTCCCGGTGCCGCTGTCGCCGATGAAGATGATGCTCTCGCGGTCGTCGATCCAGGAGCCCTCCGCGAGAGCGGCGATCGTTGCCTGGGGGACC
The DNA here is from genome assembly GCA_030774435.1 of Actinomycetota bacterium. Lineage (GTDB taxonomy): Bacteria > Actinomycetota > Thermoleophilia > Gaiellales > JALYLC01 > JALYLC01. Next base: position 1,825 of record JALYLC010000843.1, on the reverse strand, counting down.
TTGGGGTTGTCGGCGAAGCGGAAGTCCTCCAGGCGCTTGATCTGCGGGAAGCGGGCGTCGATCAGGCGGCGCTTCTCGCGGCGCTCGGCGCGCTCGGCCATCTCGGCTTCCAGCAGCGCGGCGAGGTAGGCGGTCGGGGTCTGTTGCTCGCGCGTGGCCTCCGCGGCGAGGGTGCGGAAGCGCCGGCGGACGGTCGGGAGCTTGAGCTCGATCGCGTGCGCCTCGATCAACGCTTCCAGCGCTGCGGTCTTCGCGTTCTTGGGCGGCGTGGTCATCGCGTGCCTTCGAGCAGCTGGTCGTAGTCGGCAAGGTCCGGGGCCGGCCGCTGGTGCGCCTGAAGGCGCGGCGCGAGGCCGGCGAGCGGCGCCGGCGGGGTGTCCGTTGTCTCGACGCGGCGGGCGAGGACCGCGACCGCGCGCCCGTCGATCGCTCCCGCGGTGAGCGCGCCCCTGACCGCCAGGGCGACCGCCTCGGGGCCGTGATCGCGGCAGAGCAGCACGACGTCGACCATCTGCCGGGCGCCGTCCGAGCGTCCGTAGCGATCGGCAAGCGCCGCCCACAGCTCGTCGAAGCATCCGGGCCACGCACCGCGGCCGCGCTCCTGCGCGAGCGCGAGCGAGTGCGCCAGGCCGCCGGGCTTGCGCGCCAGCAGCTCGAGGTAGTGGTCGAGCTGCGCGCTGGTGCCAAAGCGCCCGTGCAGCCGCTCGTGGCGCGCGACCTGCGCTCCGCCGTGGCTGATCGTGATCTCCCTGGCGCCGACACGCGCGCTGACCCGCAGCCCGGCCAGCGCGACCGGGACCGAGTAGCGGTTCTGGCGGATCGTGACCAACGACTTCTGATCCACGCGCGGTGACGCGGACTCGCACGCGTCAAACGGCTCCGGGGGCAGCGCGAGCAGCAGCGGGCGCTCCGCCGCCCACGCCTCGCCGACCGTCTCGGGCCGCCCGTCGATCCGCCGGCCCAGGTCGGCTTCGCAGCCGGCGAGCAGGATCGCGTTGAGCTCAGCGAGATCCGTGACCCGCGGGACCGGGACCAGATGGTTGCGGCGGTGGCGACCGACCTCGCCCTCGACGCCGCCCTTCTGATGGGCGCCCTCGAGGCCCGGCGTCGTGAACTGCGAGCAGAACAAATAGTGCGAGCGCAACGCGACGAACCGGTCGCTCTCGACCCGCCGGCGCCCCTTGAGGATCTTCTTGACCGCGGAGGTCAGGTTGTCGAAGCGGATTTCCGCGAACACACCGCCGAACCACTCAAACGCCTGCGCATGCAGCTCAAGGAACGCCTGCTGGGTCGCCACCAGCGACGCCTGACAGAACGCCGCGCCCGAGAACGACGCGCGCATCACGAACAGGTGCACCGTCGTCGGCGCGCCCGCGAGCTCAATCACCGCTTGGCCCCAGTCGACCTCGGCCTCCCTGCCCGGCGCGTGGACCTGCGGGACGAACACCTCCCCGACCGGCCAGCCCAGCTCGCGCTTTCGCGCGCGCACGTACTGGCGAACCGTGACCTCCGCGACAGCGGCGCAGTGCTCGTCGACGAGCCGCTGCCAGATCCGCTTCGCCGTGTGCCGCTGCTTGCGCGGCGCCTCCCGGTCGGCCTCGAGCCACTCGTCGATCAGCGCCCGGTACGGGCCGAGCTTCGGCGCCGGTCTCCCCACCGGCGCCTTCTTCGCCGCCGGCAACGGCGACAGCAACGCCGCTCGCACCGCCCGCCGATGAACACCATGGCGCTCCGCCAACGCCCTGATCGACAGTCCCTCGCGGTCACGGTCCCGCCTGATCTGCTCGAACTGCTCCACTCTGGATCCCACTCCTCCGTGCCTCCG
>JALYLC010000842.1 GCA_030774435.1 Actinomycetota bacterium | reverse complement strand
GTGTGCAGGCCAATCCGAACGCGGATCGGCCCGGAGGCGAGCGCGCTCGTCACTTCAGAAGCCGCAGCGAGCGCTCCGGGAGCGACCGCGAACGCAAAGAAAAAGGCGTCTCCCTGCGTGTCGACCTCGACTCCTCCCTGCGCCGCGCACGCCGTACGCACGATCCGCCGGTGCTGGGCGAGCGCTTCGTCGTACGCCTCGTCACCGATCTCCGCGAGAAGCTTGGTCGAGCCTTCGACATCGGTGAAGAGGAAGGTGACAGTCCCGGTGGGGAGATCGCCGCGCACGAGCGGAGTCTTGCGCGGAGGAGTCGAGCTGCCAAGCCGCGAGCGCCAGTCTTCTGAGCCGCGACGACTAAACCCGCCCGGCGCGTGATGCGGACTCGCGTAGCGACGGAGCCTGAGCGGCGGATGCGACGCCGGTGCCGCGTTCGCGAAGGCGATAGCTCTTGCCTTTGAAGGTGATCATGGTGGCGTGGTCGACGAACCGGTCGATCAGGGCTGCGGCGACCACGGCGTCGCCGAGGATCTCGCCCCACTGCTCGAAGCCGCGGTTGCTGGTGACGATGATCGAGCCGTGTTCGCAGCGGCGGGAGACGAAGAGGAGGTTGGTGGCCTGGCGTTCGGGCGGGAGGTAGCTCTCAGGGTCAACCGGTGGTAGACGATGATGTGGGGATGCACGACGCGTGCGTGCTCACGCCCCCGGCGGCCCCTGCCACCAGCCGAGTCTCGCCACCGCCCTCGCCTCGGCCACGATGACAGCCAGCAGCAGGGCGACGAGCACAGCAGTCTCGGCGAATGGCGACAACGCCACTCCGACGGGGATGACGAGGAGGCACAGAAGCGCGCCGCCGGCGCGCCAGCGGCCCCGGCCGATGCCGAGCTCGGCGCGGAACGCGACGTCCCCGGCCAGGTAGGCGGCGACCCCGCCGCCGAGGATCGCCGCCCGCGCCCAGGTCAGCGACGCGAAGGGATGGGCCGTGGCCTCGCGCGCGACGGCGGCGATCGCGACGATCCCGAGGAGCATGGGCATGTGCCAGTAGCCGAATGCACGCAAGGAGGCCTGCGCCCGCTCGAGCTGAGGCATTGCGGTCAGCGCGTGCTCGGCTCGCTCGTCATCCCCTCCGAAATAGAGCCACCAGAGGCACGCGCTCAGCGCGAGGCCCACCACGGCGACGGCCACGAGCGAGCCGTCGACGGGGAGCTGCGAGGCGCCGACGCCGATCGAGACGACCGACTCTCCGATGGCGACGATGACGACCAGGCCGTGGCGCTCCACGAAGTGCGCAGGCGCGATCAGGAAGCCGCTGGTGCCGCGGAACAGGGGCGTCAGCCACTCGAACAGGCCCGCCGCGGCCCAGAGGACGTATTGCGCCGTGCCGCCGAGAGCACCGCCGGTGAGCACGACGAGTGCGGCGAACAGGTTGAACGGCGCGAGCGTGAGGATGGCACGGACGGCGCTCGCCACCGTCGCCTGCGTGAACAGCGCGCTGTGCATGACGACGACGAAGAGGTACGCGATGCCGAAGGCGAGGCCCGTCCCGCCGAAGGCATGCGGGATCGACAGCGCGAGCACGAAGTAGGCGCCCATCGCCGCGAACAGGACGAGGCGCCGCGGGGTCGTGTTGGCGTTGACGGCGTTCGTCATCCAGGCGTAGCCGCCGTACATCCACCAGATCACGCCGAGCATCACGACGACCCGCAGCAGGCCGCGCCCGTTCGGGGCTTCGAAGAGCACCGTCGTGAGCTGCGTCAGCGTGAACACGAAGACGAGATCGAAGAACAGCTCGAGCGTCGTGACCCGCTCGGGCTGGTGCGTGTCGGGCGCGGTCGCCACGGCGCAATCGTAGGCTCCGCGTGCCGGGCGCCGGCCGTTCGTCAGCGGTCGCGGAGGACTCGCTTCGTCAGAGCCATTCGCCGAGCGCGGCCGCCGAGGCGCGCGCGTACTCGAGGTCGGCCTCGTAGCCGTCCGCGTGACCGTCCGCGAGGTGTGCGGCGAAGACCGGGTTGCCCCTCGCGGCTTCGGACAGGATGAGGTCGCGCACCTGCTCGATGCGGCGGACGACCGTCGCGAGGAGCATGGCTCGATCGGCACCGCTCAGGCCGTACGCGTCACAGAACATGGCCAGCCGGCCAGCCTGGGTCGATGCCTCCCGCAGCTCCGCCGGCCCATCCGGTGAAAGCGGCACGAAGCGATATGCGGCGTAGGCGACATCCCACACGCGCGCGCCGGGCGCCGCCGTCTCCCAGTCGATCACGCCCACCGGGCCGTGATCGTCGAAGGCGAGGTTGTACGGTGCGAAGTCGTTGTGGCACACGACCTCGGCCGGAAGGTCGGTGGGCATCGCCAGCATCCAGCGGGCGTCCGGGGGCGCCTCGAAGTCGCGTGTCGCGTCGTGCAGGCCGCGCAGCCGAGCGGCCACCGCAATCAGCGTCGAGTCGCGCCAGACGAGCTCGGGCATCGGGTAGTTCCAGACGTTGCCGGCGACGTAGCTCGACGTCTCCCGCCCGAGCTCGTCGAAGCCGAGCGCCCGCGGAACGCCGCTCACGCCGGCGCGTTCGAGATGGTGCAGCACCGCCTGCACCGACGCCGACCAGGGCTGTGGCGCTCGCCGCACGGTGTCGCCGATGCGCGTCGCATCGCCCGTCACGCCTACTCCGCGAGGGCGCCGATCGCGTCCTCGGCCTCGATCAGCTGCTCGAGCCAGCGTACGCCCTCGGACAGGTGGATCAGGTCGGCCGCGCGCGCGCTCTGCATCTCCGTCGCGTAGCGCGTTGTAGATGTCCCAGTGGCGGCGCTTGGTCACCTCGATCGCGTCCTGCTCGATCACCGAGCGCCAGATGCGAGCGCGCAGCGTCCCGCCGGAGAGGTTCTGGATCAGTGACGCGAGCGTCGAATTGCCGGACGCCGCGACGATGATGCCGTGGAACTCCGCGTCCGCGGCGATGAACGCCTGCGTCGTCTCGGCCGCGTCCATCGCGGCGAGGCAGCGCTCGAGAGCGGCCAGATCGTCGTCGCCGAGCTGCGTCGCGGCCATCTCGGTCGCGACCGGCTCCAGGATGCGCCGCACCTGGTGCAACTCCAGCAGCGTCGTGCCGGTCAGCAGGTCGCTCACGAACCCCATCGCCGTGAGGAGCAACTCTGGCTCGAGGCTCGTGACGTACGTGCCGTCGCCGACGCGGGGCTCGAGCACGCCGATCAGCGTGAGCGCGCGCACGGCCTCGCGCAGCGAGTTGCGCGACAGTCCGAGCCGCTGCGAGAGATCCTGCTCGTTCGGCAGCTTCGAGCCGGCGGTGAACTCGCCGGACATGATCAGGTCCTTGATCTTGGCGATCGCCTGATCGGTCAGTGCGGTCACGACGGCGCTCCGGCTGCCGGCGCGACGGCAGGGTCGAGGTCGTACAGCCTCCGGGCGTTGCCGGCCAGCAGCGGCTCCTCGTGCAGCGGCGCGAGTCGCTCGATCACGCGCACAGTCTCGCGCCATACGCGCTCGTAGTCACCATTCAGCAGCGCGACGGGCCAATCGCTGCCGCACACGAGGCGATCGGGCCCGAATGCGTCGAGCGCCACGGCGACGGCCTCGGCGAGGTGATCCGCGTCCCAGTCGCTCGCCGCGAGCGCGGTGTTGAGGCCCGAGATCTTGGCGGCCACATTGCCGTACGAGGCGGCGGCGCGCAACTTGCCGGCCCAGCGCGCCATCTCGTCGCTCCGGAGCGGCGGCTTGCCGAGATGGTCGATCACGATCGTCAGCTGCGGGAAGCCGGCGGCGAGCTCCGGGACGTCACCGAGATGGCGGGGATAGACGCACGGCAGCTCGAGGATCAACCCGCGCTGCTCGAGCAGCGCGAGGCTCTCGAGCACCTCGTCTTGGAGAACCCAGTGCGGGTCGGGCTCGTCGTGGATGAGGTGGCGGATCCCCCGCAGCTTCGGTTGCCGCGCCAGCTCGCCGAGCCGCTCGAGCGCACGAGGTGGCGAACGCAGGTCGACCCAGGCGACCACGCCGCCGATCCATTGGTGCCGGGCCGCCTGCTCGAACATGGAGTCGGTGTCGGAGTCGGAGCAAGCGGCCTGCACGAGCACCGTCTGCGAAACGCCTACGCGCCGGAGCAGCGGCTCCAGGTCGCCGGGCTCGAACGTGCGCCGGATGGCACTGTGGTCGTCCGTCATCCACGGCAGGGCTTCCCGCTCGAGGTTCCAGAAGTGGTGATGCGCGTCGACGATCACGGTCGCTCCGGGCGGGATTGCGAGGCCCCCGGCACCGAGGCGCCGGGATCCGTGTGCATCGCGTCCGATCCGTCGAGCCAGCGCGAAGTCGGGAAGCGGATGTCGCGCGCTTCCAGGCTCACGATGGTCGAGCTGCGGGTCAACAGATGCTCACACTCTCGTGGAGAACAATCCGATCTTTCGAGCCAATCTCGCGGTCTTCCCGATCTGCGAAGGCGATCTTAGGCATAAAGATCGGGTCAATGCAACTCATGGTGCAAATGCCACGTGCATCGGGGCGGGCGCGCATGATCAACTACGCCGACAGGGGCCGATCGACCGGACGGGAGGCGGGAAGATGCTCACGCGACGCGAAGCACTCACGGCAGCGGCGGTGGGCGCCGCGGCTCTGGCCACGGACGTGCCTGGCGCCTGGGCCCACGGCCACGCCATCCCGGGCGTGCGCGGCATGGATCACGTCGGCATCACGGTGCCGAGCATCGCCGAGGCGCGCGCCTGGTTCGAGGACGTCATCGGCTGCCGCACACCGCTCCGCTTCGGACCCTTCAGCGACCCGACCGGGACGTTCATGCAGGACCTGCTCGAGGTCGACCCGCGCGCCGTGATCCCCGAGATCAACGTGCTGCGCTGCGGGACGGGCTCCAACATCGAGTTGTTCGAGTACACCTCGCCCAACCAGGACACCCGGCTCGCGAGAAACTCGGACTTCAGCGGCCACCACCTCGCGTTCTACGTCGAGGACATCGACGTCGCCGTCGCGTACATGGAAGCCAAGGGGGTGCGCAAGCTGCTCGGGCCGTTCCCCGTGACCGGCGGTCCGGCAGCCGGGCAGTCGATCAACTACTTCCAGGCGCCGTTCGGGACCTATGTCGAGCTGATCTCCTACCCGCACGGCATGGCCTACGAGGCCACTGCCAAGCGCAAGCTCTGGAGCGCCCACGACATCGGGGCCAAGGCCACGAGCCTCGGCATCCCTGGCCTGCTCGGGCTCGACCACGTCGGCATCACCGTCCCGGACATCAAGCTCGCCCGCCGGTGGCTGCAGAAGAATCTGGGCGGCGAGGCCCCGCTGCGCTTCGGCCCGATCTCCGATCCGACCGGCACGCTCATGACCGACCTCGTCGACGTGAACCCGCGGGCCGTGATCGAGGAGATCAATGTCGTGCGCGTCGCCAACGGCTCCAATATCGAGCTCTTCCAGTACTCCTCACCGGATCAGGACACGCGCTTCTCGCTCAACTCGAGCTATTCGGGGCACCACATCGCCCTCTACGTCGACGACATCGCGAAGGCCGCCGACAGCCTCGGCCGGCGCCGTGGCTCGCGCAAGCTGCTCGGCCCGCTGCCCGTGACCGACGGGCCCGCGGCCGGACAGTCGATCAACTACTTCGGCACCCTGTTCGGGACGTACGTCGAGCTCATCTCCTACCCGCACGGCATGGCCTACGAGGCCACGGCTGACGTGAAGCTGTGGAGCCCGAAGGACGTCGTGACTCGCCACCGCCATCGCTGAGGTGCCGCCGCAGGCACCGACCGCCCCGCGGGTTTGCCCTGGGCGCGCCCGGGCATAACGGGGCGACGACCACGACAACCACAATCACGACAGAGGAGTTCCGATGAAGCTGCTGATCATCGTCGCGACCCTGGGGCTGGCGACGTTCGTCGTCCTCCGCCGTCGCAACCCCGAGCTCGCGGACCGCGTCGAAGGCGCCGTCAAGGATGCGGCGGGCCACGTCACGGACGAGGCGCCGGCCGACATCGCCGGGCGCGTGCGCGACAAGGCGAAGAGCCTCGTCGGGTGAGCGAGGAGGATGAAGAGCGCGGGCCGGGCGGGATGGACGCCATTCCCGACGAGCCGCTGGACGACTCCGAGGAGCCGGGTGGCATGAGCGGGATACCCGAGGCCGACCCCCCGGTCCGCGAGCCACACGAGACGAAGGATTGAACCGGCCTCTGGGGTCGCGATCCGGGTCTGCGCCTGAGGTCTGCGCCATCTGGGGTCTGGCCCCGCCTGGCGGGGTCTGACCCCACATGGCGGGGCCTGGCACGGACCCGTCCGAACGCGCCGAGAACCCTTTAGGCACGCGGGAAACGGGCTGACTGCGCGCCGCAGCGGGGCACGCGCGAAACGCAGCTCGTGGAAGCACCGCGACGCCGCAATCGGCCCAACCACGCCAACCGCCACCCTGGGGTCAGGCTCCGCCACCTGGGGTCAGACCCCACCTGGCGGCGCCAGGCCCCGGCCGAGCCCGATCGGGGCGCCGACGGAGATGCCGGCGCGAAGGCGAAGGACCTGGCAGGTGACGGCCCGACGGAGTGGGACGACGTAGGGGCTCGTGTCGCTCGGCGGCGATTCGGGCTGTTGCGTCGCTGCTCACGCTACCCATACGCTGCACGCTGGCACCGCGACCGCGAGCCGCTCACGACTGTCAGGGCGGGCGGGCGGCGGGCCATGATGAATGCGCCCGCTCCCGCTCCTCGCAGCAGTCGTCATCCTCGTCGTCCTGGCGCTTCGGCGCCGCACGCTCGCTCGCTCCACGGGAGCGGTCGGCGTGCTCGCCGCCGCGCTGCTCGCCGGGAACGGCTTCGAGCTGTACACGCTCCCGAGTGTCGATGACGCGCTGACGCGACTCGCACCGGCGCTGGGGAACTGGACCTACCCCCTGGTCTCGGTGCTTGCGTACCTCGAGGCCGCCGCCTTCGTCGGCCTGCTCGTGCCCGGCGAGCTGACGGTCGTGCTCGGCGGTGCGGTCGCGCGCGAGGGCGACGCCTCCATCCAGCTGCTGTTCCCGCTCGTCTGGCTCGCGGCCGTGGCCGGTGACACCACAGGATTCATGCTCGGCCGCAAACTCGGGCTGGCCTTCCTGCTGCGCAACGGGCCCCGCTTCCGTATCACGCCGGACCTCATCGCCCGCGTCGAGGGGATCTTCGACCGGCACGGCGGCAAGGCGATCATCCTCGGCCGCTTCATCGGCGTGGCGCGCGCGGTCACGCCGTTCCTGGCCGGCAGCTCCCAGCTTTCGCTGCGGCGCTTCCTGGCCTTCGACATCGCGGGCGCGGGAGCGTGGGCCGCCTCGTTCCTGGCAGTCGGCTACCTCCTGGCCGCGTCCGCTTCGGGCGCCGCCTCGCTCTCGCACTCGATCGGGCTCGCCATCGGCGGCGCGGCGGCCATCGGCGGCGCCGCGCTCGGCATCCGCCTGCTCTACCGGAGCGCGCCCCGTGGCGAGCGTCTCCGCCTCGCGCTGCGCTGGGTGCGCACCGCCTTGATTCCGAAGAGCGACGGCGAAGGCCCGTGATGGCGCGGCGGCATCCATCCGGCGACGACGCGACGACCGGGGGCACGACCGCTCAAGGCACGGCGGCCCACCGCCGATGCCCCCCAAGTGGAGCCGATTCCTCCGAACCTGGCCCGCAAGCAGAGGGTGTGAGCGATGCATGACCAGCTGCTGCACCCGTCCAGGATCCTCGTGGTCGATGACGAGGAGGCCAACGCCCTGCTCCTGCAGGCGGTCCTCGAACGCGCCGGTTACACCGCCGTCGAGACGATGACCGACCCGACCGCGGTCCTGGAGCGCTGCACGCAGCAGTCGCCCGACCTGGTGCTGCTCGACTGGCACATGCCGGTGCGGAGCGGTCCCGAGCTCCTCGAGGACATTGCCTTCCTCACCGAGGAGCCCAACTGGATGCCGGTGCTCGTGGTGACTGCGGATACCACTGCCGAGACCAAGCGGCGCGCCCTGTCGCTCGGCGCGCGCGACTTCCTGACGAAGCCGATCGACGTCCTCGAGGTACTGCTGCGCGTTCGCAACCTGCTGCAGACGCGGTATCTCCGCGTCGAGCTCCAACGCAACAACGACCTCCTGCACGAGCGCGTCTCGCAGCGGACGCTGGAGCTCGAGGACGCACGCCTCGAGATGCTCGACCGCCTCGCGCTCGCGGCCGAGTACCGCGACGACGCGACGGGCCAGCACTCCGACCGGATCGGCCGCACCAGCGAGCTGATCGCGCTCGCCCTGGGCCTCGCTGCGCCGGAGGCGGCGCTGATCGGGCAGGCCGCGCGGCTCCACGACATCGGCAAGATCGGCATCGCCGACGAGCTGCTGCTGAAGCCCGGCAAGTACACCGCCGAGGAGCTCACCGCCATGAAGTTGCACCCGGCGATCGGCGCCCGCATCCTCTCGGGGAGCACCAACGAGCTGCTCATGATGGCGGAGCAGATCGCACTCACCCACCACGAGCGCTGGGACGGCCACGGCTATCCCAATGGGGTGGCCGGTGAGGCGATTCCGCTCCCCGGAAGGATCGTCACCGTCGCCGACGTGTTCGACGCGCTGACCCACCGCCGCCCCTACAAGGAGCCGTGGCCGATTCACGTCGCCGTGCGCGAGATCCTCAGCGAGACGGGCACGAAGTTCGACCCGCGCGTGACGGAGGCCTTCGGCCGGCTCGACCACACGACCCTCGTGCAGCCGGCGAAGCACGCGGCAGAGGCGATCGCTGCACTCCAGGACGAGCCGGCAGCCGATCGTGGGCAGGACGCGAACGCCGACGGCGACGCCGCGGCTGCCTGAGACGCTCTAGTCGATCAGCGACTCGCGCAGCGCCACGGCAACCGCCTGGGTGCGCGTGTCGCACTTCAGCTTCGCCATCGCGTGCTGCACGTGCGTTCGCACCGTGAGCGGTGAGATCGAGAGCGTGCGGCCTGCCTGCTCGTCGCGCATGCCCTCGGACAGCAGGCGCAGGACATCGCGCTCGCGCTTGGTCAGCGTCAGCATGCGCTCGTTCGCCGAGGGCCCGGCCAGGACGCCGGCGAGCGACGGGTCGATATAGCTGCCGCCACCCGCCACGATGCGGATCGCGCGCACCAGTTCGTCGAGCGGTGCTTCCTTGAGGATGAACCCGCGCACACCCACGTCGAGCGCGGCGAGCAGGAGCGCCCGCTCCGGGTAGGCCGTGAAGAGCACGACGGAGACGGGCGAAGACGCGGCCGCCAGCTTCGCGGCGATGTCGATGCCCCCGATGCCGGGCATGCGGATGTCCAGGAGCGCGATCTGGGGCTGCTCCTCCTCGATCAGGCGCAGCGCACCTTCACCGTCAGCCGCGCGGCCGGCGAGCTCGAAGCCGGCCTCACCCTCGAGGAAGCGACTGACCGCGTCGAGGATCGCGGGATGGTCATCGGCCACGACGCAGCGGATCACTGTGCGTGCGGCGTGCGGCGAAGTGCCACGGCGGGTCATGCGGAGACCTCCGGGTCGGACCCGCTCGCGCCCACGAGCAACGGCAGCGGCAGCGGGGCGGGCCGCGCGAAGAAGTAGCCCTGCCCGTAGCGCACACCGAGGTCGGCGAGCGCCTCGACCTCGGCCGGGCGCTCGATCCCCTCGGCGACGATCGTGGCGTCGATCTTCTCGGCGAACGAGATCAGGCCGACTGCAAGTGCCTGACGGGAGCGGTCGGATTCGATGCCGTCGATCAGCGTCCGGTCGAGCTTGATGAATTCGGGCTCGAGGCGCAGGATGTGGCGGAGGCTCGCAAAGCCGGCGCCGGCATCGTCGATCGCAACGCGCGCCCCGAGCGCGCGAACGGCGCCGAGCGCCTCGCGCAGGCGCTCGTAGTCGTCGATGCGAGCGTGCTCGGTGATCTCGACCACGACGCGCGCTCCGTCGCTGGCCGCGATCAGCCCCAGCAACCCCGGCGTGGCGAGCGTCGCCGGCGAGACGTTGACCGAGAGGAAGACGTTGTCCGGCAGCCCCGGCAGGGCGGCCAGGGCCGCGCTGACCGAGACGAGCTCGAGCTCGTACAGCAACCCGACCTCCTCGGCCTCGGCGAACCAGCGCATCGGGCCGCGCGATGGCGGGCCGCGGAACCGAGCCAATGCCTCGGCACCGACCGTCGAGCCGGCGAGCGTGCAGATCGGCTGGTAGACCGTATGCAGCAGGTCGTCGTGCAGGGCACGCCGTATGCGCTCTTCGCGGCGCCGGGATCGCCCCTCGTTGAGCCGCCGCGCGTGCAGCAGCCCGGCGAGCTCCTCGATCACGCTTCCCGTCACCTCCACCGAGAGGCTGCCCTGACCGCGGGCCGCGCGCTCGATCGACGTCACGATCGTCTCGATCGAGCTGCCCTTCACGAGGTAGCCGTCGGCTCCGGCCTCGAGCATCTGCATGACCGTCTCACGGTCGTCCAGGGCGGACAGCGCCAGCACGCGCGTATTCGGCGAGCAGCGCTTGATGCCACGAGCGGCGGTCGCTCCACCGCCCGGGATGCGCACTGCGAGCACCGCGACGGCCGGCTTCTCGCGCATCGAGACCAGAATCGCCTGAGCGGCATCGCCGACCGCATCGGCGAGCTCGAGCGACGGCTCGGAGCGCACCAGGCTCACGAGCTCGTCACGAGCGCCGTCGTCCGCTTCCGCGATGAGCACGCGGATGGGGGCGGCGCTCATGCGGTCTCGCTCTCGGGCGCGGGGCGCAATGCGTGCGGAAGCCAGGCCTCCACCGTCGTGCCGCCGCCCGGTGCGGACTCGATGCGCAGTGCCCCGCAGCCGAGCTCCGCCCGCGTCCGCATCGCCGCGAAGCCGGCGCAGGGCGAGCCCGGCGCCGCGAGTGCGGGCTCGAAGCCGCAGCCGTCGTCGGCGACGAGGATGGCACTGCCACCGTCGCGTTCGAGCAGCGTCACCGTGACGCTCGAGGCGCCGGCGTGCTCGCGCACGTTCTCGAGCGCCTCCTGGGCGATGCGGAAGAGAATCGCCGAGGCCTCGGTCGTGGGCTGCGCCCGCAACTTGTCGACCAGCCGGTACTCGACCTCCCCGCTGCGCTCCGCATCGAGCGCCAGTGCGAGTGCGACCGAGAGGCCCTCCTGCTCCAGTCCCGGCGGGTGCAACTCGAAGACGAGGTGCCGCAGACGTGCGATGGACAGCTGCACCGCCTGCTCGGCATCGGTCAGGACCGCCAGCTGCTCGGATTCCCGGAGCGTGCGCCGCAGCATCTGCAAGCGCATTCCCAGGGCCGCCATGGCCTGGATGGAATCGTCGTGAATGCCCTCGGCGAGGCGCCTGCGCTCCTGCTCGCCGGCTGCGACGAATTGGGCCAGCAGCTCGTAGCGTTGCGCGGCGATGACCGGCGCGATGGTAGCGGTGTCGGCCGGACAGGCCGGGGACGGCGGAGAGAGGGAGCGATCCTGCATGCGCGGGCAACCTTGCCTTGCGGAAGACTCCGGGTACGGCCGGAGGGCCGCACGTTCAGTTGCGCCGCACCGAAGCGATGCGATCACGCACAACCTGACCGCACACTAGTACCAGAGAACGGGAAAAACGCAACCTGACCGGGGAATTCGCCCGATTCTCGCTTCTACCCCGCGGGGAAGTCATCCAGCGACGGCCGCTTACGATCGAGGCGGCGGCCGGCGAGGCCGTCGGTCGTCGTGCCGTAGATGTCGGCGAGACACGCGGCGAGGGCGAATGGGATCGCGCCGGTGGCTTCGGCCAGGCGAAGGGCTGCGACGTTCATCGCGACTCCCTGCCGTGCGGGGATCGCCACGACGTCGACCTCGCTCAGGCCCGTGCGGCCACGGGCGCCGCGCATGCACTGGCCACACGGTCGAGCACGAGCGACAGGCTCGGCCGAGACTGCCGCCGGCGACGCTCTCGCCATGCCCGGACCGGCACGTCCCGTCAGCGACGTCGCCGGTGTCACTACGAGGAGAAGTCCGCCGTCGCCATGACCGCGTCCTCTGCGCCCTCGAAGCTGCCCCTGGCGATTCCGAGGCCGACCCGATGAAGGCTCGACATCAGAATGATGTGACGGTGCGATGGCGAGTGCATCCAGAGCGAGACGATGCCTTGCGGCGTTCCGTAGTGCCCGGTGCCCCAGGCGATGTTCTCGCCGACCAGCGGGCTCTTGAGGTAGCGGTGAATGCGCCGGTCGAATGTCTCGTTGGGCGAGTTGTGCTCGAAGTAGCCGCGCTTCAGCATGTCCGAGGAATGCGACCGCGCCGCGTTGCGCAGGGCGATGCTGCTGGTCAGGGTGCTGAGGCCGTGCTCGTGGCGGATGCCGTTCAGGAGCCGCAACACCTGGCTCTCGGTGCTCGCGCTGTAGCCCGAGCGAGTCGCGGCCGAGCTGACGGCGGGTAGGCACACCAGGGCGACCAGCAGGAAAAGGGAGATGAGCAGGATCCGGCGCATGGCAACTGCATCGGGGCAGCACTCGCGCGCGGAGATCCGAGCTTTCCAGCCAATCGCATCCTCGATTTCGAGGATGCCCGCAATCCGCTGGTAGCGTTGGTCACATGGCAAGCGTGCTCGACCCGGACGTCGTCGATCAGCTGCGGGAACTCGCCCGGGCGGGCAATCCCGGTCTCCTGAACAAGCTGCAGGCGTCGTTCGCCCGAGACACGAGCGCGCGGCTGCGCGCCCTGCGCACCGCCGTCGCCCGCGCCGACGTGGCCGCCGTGGCGTTCAATCTGCACAGCCTGAAGGGCAGCGCCGCGAATCTCGGAGCGATCGAGATCGTGGCGACCTGCGAGCAGATCGAGCGCTCTCAGGAAGGCTCCGGCGCCCGGCAGCTCGAGCCGCTGATCCTCGCGCTCGAGGGACATGCGGCCGACGCACAGGCCGAGTTCGCCCTCGTGGCCGAAGCCGGCTGACTGCCCGCGCTGTCCGGCCTCAGAACTGGTTTCAAGAGTACCGACAACCAGACCGCAGGCGATTCGAGACCTCCGAACGCCCCGCCACTTTTGAAACCAGTTCTCAGGCCGCGCGGCGGGTGCGCGAGCTGCTCGCGCTGGTGCCCGCGCGTCTGATCGACGCGACGATCGTCGCCACAGGGCTGCCCTTGACCAGGTAGCCCGCGGCACCGGCCTCCTCCATCTTCCGCATCGTCAGTGCGTCGTCGTGCGCGGAGAACGCGAGCACCGCCGTGTGCGGCGAGCGCTGCCTGATCCCGCGGGCGGCACTCGCGCCGCCGCCGGGCATGCGCACATCGACGAGCGCGACGTCGGGCTGTTCCTCGGCGGCGACGCGGATCGCCTGCGCAGCGTCGGCGACGGTGCCGGCGAGCTCGAATGCCGACTCCGAGCGAACGACGCTCGCGAGAACCTCGCGGATGCCCTCGTCGTCCTCGGCGATCAGCACGCTGATGCGGGTGTGGGCCTCCACACGTCTGACGCTAGCAGTAATTAGAGCAAATTGACCATTACGCAAGTGGCAGCGGGAACCCCGAGCGGCGGCAGGTCGCGCAGCGCTCGAGATACGGGCGGTAAAGGTGCCCGCACACGCGGCACGCGGCTCGCAGCTGGGCGGCCTCGAACAAGGTCGCCTCGATGCCCTCGAGGCGCTCCTCGCTCAACTCCGGGAGGCGCGCGATCACGCGCGAGACGCGAGCGCGCGTGACGGCGGCCTGGATCGAGGAGTCGGGAGAGTGCATGCCAACAGCATCGGGGCGCCGCGCACCCCTGGATATCCGAGCTTTCCGCCTGCCGGCATCCTCGTTTTCGGGGATGCCGGAGCTTCGCGACGAGCGCGCGCGTGTGGCTACAGCGCGCGCAGGCAGGCGGTCGAGAGATAGCGGTCCCAGCTGTCGGGGAACACCGCGACGACGGGCCCGTCGAGACCTCCGGCGCGAGCCCCTCCGAGCGCCGCGGCGACGGCGGTGCCCGCCGACCCACCCACGCGCAGACCCTCCTCGCGCAGCAGGCGTCCGACCATCGCGAAGCTCGGGACCGGTCGTCACCGATATGAGCGAGGATCCCCGGCTCGCGCGCGGTGCTCAGCCGCCGGCCTCGTCGTAGCGCTCGAAATCGAGCTCGAGGAACTCCTCGACCTCCGGTATCCAGCGGTCGCGCACGAATGCGGTGTGGCTGGGATGCTCGTTGTAGCGGCCGTAGACGCCGTCGTCGGCGAACTCCATCGAGAGGCTGAAGCGGAATTCGCTCTGACCCCCGACCTGGCGCAGGACCTCGAAGCGCTCCACGCCCGGGATGGGCGCCAGCTGCTCCCGGGCCGTGCGCAGGAAGTCGCCCTCGGCCGCCGATCCGGGGGCGTGGCGCAGGCGGAACACGACGGTGTGACGGATCATGGCGCCCAGTCTACGGACGCGGACTCCCGCCAGGTCCGGCGCCAGAATCATGAGCCTGGGAAGCCTAGGAGCCGGCGAGCTGGCGCGCCATGCGCTCCAGCAACTTGACCGTCACGGTCGGCTGCTCGCGCACGAGCGGCCGGAAGTTCCAAGCGGGCATGCCCCAGCAGACGACGTCCGTGTCCGCGCTGACCGTGGCCGTGCGATCCGCGCCCGCAAGCAACGCGATCTCGCCGAAATGGTCACCCGGGCCGAGCGTCGCGCGGCGCGTGCCTCCCAGCGTGACTCCGACGGAGCCCGACTCCACGAAGAAGAAGCCCACGCCGCCCTCGCCCTCCGAGACGATGCGCTCGCCGGCGGCAAACGCACGACGCCTCATGGAGGCGGCGATCGCACGCAGATCCTTGTCGGAGACGTCCGAGAACAGCTCGACTCCGCGCAGGAACTCATAGGGCTCGTCAGGCATGCCGCGGAGCGTACGCGACCGTCGTGGCGCGGGCAACCGATCGGGGCGTCCGCCGTGGCGGGCGGCTCAGCACGCGCGCTCTCGCGTTCGCGCATGGCAGGCCGCCCGCCAGGCGGGCGCAATCATACCCCGGAAGACGGGTGCGAGGTCGGGTCAGGTGACCTTGAAGGTCGCCTTCATCCCCGCCGCGGCGTGCGGGTCGCACTGGTACGTGTACCTGCCCTTCTTGAGCGTCACGGTGATCTTCTTCGTGCCGACGAACGGCACGGTCGTGACGACCTTGGCGACGCCCGGACCGAAGATGTGGAAGTCGTGAATGGACGACTTGTCCTTCACCGTGATCACGTACGAGCCGTGCTTGAGCGTCTTGACCTTGCCGGCCTTGTTGGCGAGCGTGATCGTGAAGCCAGGCCCGACGGTGCCGGTGAGCGGCGTCGCCGCCGCCGAGCCGGCCAGGGCGGGGACAGCAAGCGCCAGACTGGCGGTGAGGGCGGCGGCAGTGAGCAGGGGCGTGCGATTCATGGGTCTCCCAAAGGGGACTTAGGGCGTCCGGCAGGGGGCTGGACGGCGGAAACCTTCCTACGGACGGATCGCCGCCGCGGTTTGCCTCACCGGCTGAGATAGAACACAGCCGCGACGATAGCCGGTGTCACGAACCAGGCCACGGCAGTCAGCACGATGCCGACGGTGGCGAACGTCATCGAGTCGTCGCGGGGTGGCTCGCCGGCGGCTCCGATCGTCTCCCAGAGCGCGTCGAGCGGCTCGTGCAGGATCAGCCGCGCACGACGGTGCGCCACGGCGGCGCCCTGCAGGATGATCCACGCGACGGCTGCGAAGATCACGACGGCCGCGAGCCCGAGCCCGAACCAGGCGACCGCACTTCCGCTCGAGAGCCCGCCGACCTGCCGCGCGGCCGAGAGCAGGCCCGAGAGCACGGCGCCGCCCACCAGAAAGCGCGGGAGCCCGCCGCCCGCCCCCCCGAAGTCGGGCGCGAGGCGGGTCATGGCGATGCGCGCACGGGCCAGCAGGCGGCGCTCGGGCTGGTCGAAGTCGCACTGCGCCTCGCGCCGCGCGTACAGCCGGCGCAGCGAATTCGAGACTGCGCGCGCATACGAACGCACGATCACGCGCGTCACCTGCTCGACGCCGACGACGGCGAGCGGACGAGCAGGGCCGAGCCAGCGCGGCAGCCTGGGCGCGCGCCAGCCATGGCGATCGAACACCTCGAGTGCCTTGACGAGCAGGTGCTGGGCATCCTCGAAGCGGTCGGGGTGGGCGAGGATCTGCCGGTCGGCGAGCTCCTTGGTCGCCTCGCGCTCGCGCGCGGAGGCCGGCGTCAGCCCGGCGAGGACGCGCTCGGCATCCGCCTCGGAACCCCCGGGCAGGAGCCGGAAGCGACTGAGCTGCTCTGCCAGGTCGTCGAGCAGCAGGCCGGCGCGCGGCCGCTGCGGCGCCGCCGGCTCGGGGTCAGCCCGCCGGCGCGACATGCGCGCGGTTCCTCCTCGGC
>JALYLC010000841.1 GCA_030774435.1 Actinomycetota bacterium | reverse complement strand
CCTTCACCCGTCCGCCGTGGCTGCACTCGGCGAACCTGCGCAGCCCGCTCGGTGGCCGCCACGCGCCGTCGCGGCCGGCGACGAGCAGAGCGCCGGTGGCGACTGCGAGCAGCACCCCGAGCGCGAGCGCAAGACGCAGCCGCCGGGGGCGCCGCGGAGCGCGCCGCCGCTCGCCGTAGTGCTCGAGCCAGGGATCCGGCTGGACCATGCCACCGAGCATGTAACACAGTCAGGCTTGACACCGGCAGCGCCCGACCCCTAGGGTCATCCGCCGTGACGGCCTACTGGCACCCGTTCGCCGATATGGCCGCGGTCTCGGGGCACGAGCTGGTCATCGCTCGCGGCGAAGGCGTGTACCTCTGGGACGACCGCGGCCGGCGCTACCTGGACGGGACGGCCAGCCTCTGGCACGCGCACATCGGGCACGCCCGCGAGGACATGGCCGAGGCCATCGGGAAGCAGTTGCGGACGCTCGAGGCCTTCCAGACGTTCGGCGACGTGGCCAACCCGCCCGCACTCGAGCTCGTGGATCGCCTCGTGCAGCTCTCGCCGATGCGGAACCCGCGCGTCTTCCTGTGCCTCGGCGGCGGCGATGCGATCGACACCGCCGCGAAACTCGCGCGCCAGTACTGGGCGGCGCAGGGCCAGCCGCAGCGCATCCACCTGATCAGCCGCACCTTCGCGTATCACGGCACCCACGGCTTCGGCACGAGCCTCGTGGGCATCGAGTCCATGCGCCAGGGCTACGGCCCTCTGCTCGGATCGGTCTCGCACGTCGACCACGAAGCTCCGGAGGCGCTCGAGGCCGAGATCGAGCGCGTGGGGGCCGACAACGTCGCGGCCTTCTTCTGCGAGCCCGTGATCGGAGCGGGCGGCGTGCGCCCCGCGCCTCCCGGCTACGTCGAGGCGGTCGCGGCGATCTGCAAGCGCCACGGCGTGCTGCTCGTGATCGACAGCGTGATCTGCGCGTTCGGCCGTGTCGGCACGTGGTTCGGATACGAGCGCTGGGACATCGAGCCAGATCTGGTGGTGCTCGCCAAGGGCATCACGAGCGGCTACCTCCCGCTCGGCGGCGTGCTGGTCAGCGACGCCGTGGCGGAGCCGTTCTGGTCGAAGCCGGGGGGCGCGATGTTCCGTCACGGAGCGACCTACGCCGGCCATCCGACGTGCTGCGCCGCGGCCCTCGCGAACCTCGAGATCCTCGAGCGCGAGAACCTGATCCCGCGGGGCCGCGAGCTCGAGGGCGAGCTGATGGGCGCCCTCGCTCCCCTGCGCGACCATCCCGCCTGCGGAGAGATCCGCGGCGGACTCGGCCTGGCCGCCGCCGTCGACCTCACGGCCGAGGCGCTGAAGAGCGTCCCGGGCGCCATGCTCCACTACGCAGGCGCGATTCGCGAGGCGGGCGTGCTCCTGCGACCCCAGGCCACGGGCGTCGCGATCGGCCCGCCGCTGACGATCGAGCGCTCGCACCTGGGCGAGATCGCCGCCGCCGTACGCGCAGGGCTGGACGCCGTCGCGGCCGCCGCGTAGCTGCGTCTATCGTCAGGGCTCGGTACACCTTCTCCGCCGGAGCCCGCCATGGACGCCACGCCGCCCACGATGCCCCGCCGCAAGCAGCTCGCGCTGATCGCGCACGACAACCGCAAGGCCGACCTGCTGGAGTGGGCGCAATACAACCGCAGCACCCTCGCTCAGCACGAGCTGCATGCCACCGGCACGACCGGCGCGAAGATCGCGAAGGAGCTCGGCCTGCCCGTGCACCGCTTCCTCAGCGGCCCCCTGGGAGGCGATCAGCAGGTCGGTGCGGCGATCGCCGAGGGCCGCATCGATTTCGTCATCTTCTTCTGGGACCCGCTCGAGCCGCACCCGCATGACGTCGACGTCAAGGCGCTGCTGCGCATCGCCGTCGTCTACAACGTGCCGATGGCCTGCAACCGGGCCACGGCGGACTTCGTGCTCTCGAGTCCGCTCATGGGCCAGGAGTACCACCGCGTGGCGACGGCCTAGACGTCAACGCCACGTAACGTCCACTCGCTCCCGACGACAGGCAGCGCATGCGCGAATTCGACGTAGTTGTGATCGGTGCCGGCGCGGCCGGCGAGGTGGCGGCCGGGAGACTCGGCCAGAACGGCCTGTCCGTCGCGATCGTCGAGCAATCGCTCGTCGGTGGCGACTGCTCCTTCTACGCGTGCATGCCCTCGAAGGCGTTACTGCGCCCGGTCGAGCTCGCGAACGAGGTCGAGCGCGTGCCCGGACTCGAGGTCGGGCCCATCGACAGCGCCGCGGTGCTCGCACGGCGCGACGAGGTGATCCACAACCTCGACGACAGCTCGCAGCTTCCGTGGCTCGAGAAGCGCAACGTCACGCTCGTGCGCGGACGCGCCCGTATCAGCGGGAAGTTGCAGATCGACGTCGAGGGGCAGGAGTCGCTGACCGCCCGGCGCGCCGTCGTCGTCGCGACAGGCTCGACCGCATCGATTCCCGACGTCCCGGGTTTGCGCGATGCCGGGCCTTGGACGAATCGAAACGCCACGACCGCGCACGCGGTGCCTCCGCGGCTGGGGATTCTCGGAGGCGGCGTCGTGGGCGTCGAGATGGCCCAGGCCTGGGGCGCGCTCGGATCAAAGGTGACGTTGGTGCACCGCGGCGAGCGCCTGCTGGAGCGCGAGGAGCCGTTCGCGAGCGAGCAGGTGCTCGCATCGCTGCGCGAGCTCGGGGTGGACGTCCGCCTGCGTACGTCGGTGGCGCGCGTGGCGCGCAACGGAGCCTTCGCGCTCACGCTCGACGGCGGCGCCGGCGTCGAGGTGGACGAGCTGCTCGTCGCCGTCGGCCGCACGCCCGGGACCAGCGGGATCGGCCTCGAGACACTCGGGCTCGAGGCCGGCAAGCCGCTGCGGGTGGGTGACGACCTGCGCGTTCCGGGTCACGACTGGCTGTTCGCGGTCGGTGACGTCAACGGCCGCGTCCAGCTCACCCACATGGGCAAGTACCAGGGCCGGCTCGCGGCAGACGCGATTCTCGGCCGCCCGGCGGAGCTCCGCTCCGACGGCGGGCGATCTCCGCGGGTGATCTTCACCGATCCGCAGGTCGGCGCGGTCGGGCTGACGCTGGGCGCTGCCCAGGAGGCGGGGATCAAGGTACGCCACGTCGATGTCGAGACCAGCGGCAACGCGGGCGGATCGTTCATCGGGCACGGCGCGCCGGGGACGGCGCGACTGGTGGTCGACGAGGAGCGCCGCGTCGTCGTCGGCGTCACCATCACCGGCGCCGAGATCGCCGAGGCCCTGCACGCAGCGACGATCGCTGTCGTGGCCGAGGTCTCGCTGGACGATCTCTGGCACGCGGTGCCGTCGTTCCCGACGCGCAGCGAGCTCTGGCTGCGCCTGCTCGAGGCGTACGGGCTCTGAGAACTGGTTTGAAAAGTCGCGTTCGTGGTTCGAGACCTCCGAACGCCCCGCCACTTTTGAAACCAGCTCTAGCCGTCAGCGGCGGCAGAGAGGCTGCGGATCCCGTCGCTTCGCGTGTCGTGCGTCGAGATCACCTCTGCGATGCCCATGAGCGCGGCCACGCGAGCCACATGACCGCTGGGCGACGGATCGATCACGAGCTCGAAGCGCGCGCCCGTCGCCTCCAGCACGCGCATCGTCCGCAGCAGCAGCTTGATGATCGTGGAGTCGATGAACGTGCACGTCGTGAGGTCGACGAGCAGATCGCGCCCGGCGCCCGCCACACCGAAGGCATCCTCGATCGCCTCGAGGCTCGAGACGTCGTGGTCGCCGCCGAGCGTCACCACGGCCGCGGTGGCCGAGACGATCTCGACCGTCACGGGCCCGGGAGGCGGGCCGCTGCCGTCGAGAAGATCCCCTGCGTGATCAGAGCGTTCCGTCGAGTCCCCCAGTGGCCGGCGAGTCTGCGTGCCCCCGAGGGGAGCTCGCTGCTGCTGCCTCGCATTATCCCCCGCCGGGCGCAGAAAGGACCGCGTACGTTAACCAAGCCTGAAAACGAACTGGGGGAGGGGCCGAAGCCGCTCGCCTCGCGCTGCAGTCGAATTTGCCTACAGTGCGCCCCGTGGAGCGCGCATTCACACAGGTCGACGTGTTCACCACGACGCCCTATGCGGGCAATCCCGTGGCGGTCGTACTCGACGGCGCGGGCCTCAGCAGCGGGCAGATGCAGCAGTTCGCGAACTGGACGAATCTCTCCGAGACGACGTTCGTGCTCCCGCCGACCGCTCCCGCGGCCGACTACCTGGTGCGCATCTTCACGCCCGTCCTCGAGCTCCCGTTCGCGGGCCACCCGACGCTCGGCACGTGCCACGCGTGGCTCACGCTCGGCGGTGGCACGCCCAAGCAGCCGGACGTGGTCGTGCAGGAGTGCGCCGCCGGCCTCATCGAGGTGCGCCAGCTGGAGCATGGCCTCGCATTCGCAGCGCCCCCGCTCCGGCGCTCCGGTGCGGTGGAGGAGGAGCAGCTGGAGCGCATCGCCGAGGCCTTCGGCGTCGACCGGGCCGAGATCCTCGACGCGGAGTGGGCCGACAACGGGCCGCCCTGGATCGCGCTCCTGTTTGCGGACTCCGACGCCGTGCTGGCCCTCGAGCCCGGTTTCATCGATCTCGACATCGGCGTCGTAGGGCCCCTCCCCGACGGCTCGCACGAGGCGTTCGAGGTGCGTGCGTTCTTCCCGAAGGACGGCGCGCTCGTCGAGGACCCGGTGACCGGGAGCCTCAACGCCTCGCTGGCGCAGTGGCTCCTGCGCAGCGGCCGCGCACGCGCGCCGTACGTCGCCCGCCAAGGCACCGCCCTCGGCCGTTCCGGGCGCGTCCACATCTCGACAGATGCTGCCGGGGCGGTCTGGGTCGGAGGCGGCACGATCGCCTGCATCACGGGGAAGGTCGACCTCTAGCACTCCGCGCCGTCGTCACAGCAGGAGGCGGTCGAGGCTACCGGCGAGCCAGTCGCAGTAGCGCTCGCGCGACCAGCCTCGCGTGCGCGTCAGGAGCTGGTGCAGGTCCGGACTGGCGAGCGCCCACACGGTTTCGAGCGCCGCGTCCGGCTCCAGGCGAAGCGGCCCGTGTGCCGAGAGCGCGTCGACGAACGTGCGCAGGTTCGCGAGCCGCTCATCGTGGACCCTCGCCAGCAACGCGGCGAGCTCGGGCTCGCTGCGCGCGGCGGTCGAGAGGACCTCGACGAGCGGGCCGACGCGCTCGAGCCGCAGGCTGATGTCGGCAGCGAAGAGGCGCAGCTGCTCGCGCTGATCCGTCGCGGCTGCGACGGCACGCGGGCCCGCCTGCTGGGGCACGGGCGACGCGTCGCCGCCGCGCACGGCAGCGCGGATGAGCTCGCCGAGCAGCGTCCGTTTGTTGCGAAAGCCGCCGTAGACCGTCTCGGGGGACACGCCCGCTTCCGCCGCGATGGCGGCAATCGTCGCGCTCCCGAAGCCTCGCTCGCGGAACAGCGTGGCGGCCGCCTCGAGTACGCGCTCTCGCGTCTCCTCGGCCTGCTCCCGACGTCGCTCCGAGCGGTACGGACGACGCGGCTTGACTTGTTCGGGCATATCGGTCACAGTATCACTGTATCTAATACAGTATAACCTGATCGAAAGGAGCACGATATGACACTCGCCGCGGAGAGCGTCGTTCGCAGGTTGATCGAGGAGGGCTTCAACGCGTGCAATCTCGAGGCCGTCGACGCGCTCACCTCGCCCGCGATCGTGGAGCACCAGGACTTCGGCCCCGATCACGCACCCGGCGCCGCGGGAGTGCGCGCGGTCGTCGAGTCGCTCCACCGCGCCTTCCCCGACTTCCGCCTGACGATCGAGGACCTCGTCGTCGACGGCAGCACCGTCTGGCTGCGCATGGTCGCGACGGGCACCAACTCCGGCTCGTTCATGGGCCACGCGCCGACGGGTCGCCCGATGCGCATCGACGTCTTCGACGCCATCCGCGTCGAGAGCGGCCTCATGGTCGAGCACTGGGGTGTGCCGGACCGCCTCGGCGTGATGTTCCAGCTCGGGCTCATGGGCCCCCCGGCCGCCGTCGAGGCCGCCTGACGTTATGTCCGGCCTTCGCGCAGGGCCTGAGGCCGTCGAAGAAGCGCCGGGCCTGCGCGTCGTGATCGAGTGCCTCCG
>JALYLC010000840.1 GCA_030774435.1 Actinomycetota bacterium | reverse complement strand
CTGCATAGTTGTGCTCAGTTGTCCTGACTTGATCTCAGATTGGTAGACGGATTGGTAGACGGCCCGAAGGCGATCTCGGTACCACCGCGACCGCGAATGCAGGAGCGACACGCGACCGACAACGAGCGACGGTCGGCGTCGCCTCCGGGCCGACCGGTCCCGGCCCTACCTCTGCCCGGGCTGCACTAGGCCACTCTCGTAGGCGAGTACCACCACCTGCACTCGGTCCCGCAGGGCAAGCTTGCCGAGGATGCTTGCCACGTGCGTCTTGACGGTCGTCGGGCTCACGATCAGCTCCCTCGCGATCTCGGCGTTCGAGTGCCCGCGTGCGAGCAGGCGCAGCACCTCGAGCTCGCGATCGCTGATCGCGGCGAGCGCGGCCGGCCGCTCCGACCCCGGCGGCGGGAGGCGCACGAAGCGTTCGATCATCCGGCGCGTTACGGTGGGCGCCAGCAGCGCTTCGTCGGCCGCCACCGTTCGCACGCCGGCGACCAGCTGGTCGCGCGGCACGTCCTTGAGCAGGAACCCGGCCGCGCCAGCCTGCAGCGCCGCGTAGACGTACTCGTCGAGGTCGAAGGTGGTGAGGATCAACACCCGCGTCGACAGGCCGGCTTGGACGATTCGGCGGGTCGCCTCGATCCCGTCCATGCCGGGCATGCGCACGTCCATCAGGGCGACGTCGGGCGTCAGCCGGCGCGCCAGCTCGAGGGCTTGGCCGCCGTCGCCGGCCTCGGCGACGACCTCCATGTCCGGGTGCGCCTCGAGGATCGCGCGGAACCCGGCGCTGACGAGCGCCTGGTCGTCGGCGATCAGGATCCGGATCAAGCGCGCGTGAGCGCGAGCGGGAGCCGCGCACGGAGGACATGGCCGCCGCCCTCGGCGGCGCCGGTCTCAAGCGCACCCCCGAGCAGCGCGACGCGCTCGCGGAGCCCTGCGAGGCCGTAGCCGCCGCGCCCACCGGCGGGGCCTCGGCCGGTGTCCGCGACCTCGATCTCGAGGGCGTCGCCGAGGTAGCGCACGGTGACATGCACCTGCGAGGGGCCCGCGTGTTTGAGCACGTTCGTGAGCCCCTCCTGGACGATCCGGTAAGCGGTCAGATCGACCGCGGCGTCGAGCGGAACGATGCTGCCCTCGACTTGTACCTGGACCGCGAGCCCCGCCTCGCGGACGCGCTCGACGAGCTCATCGAGCCGGGCGAGCGTTGGCTGCGGCGCGAGTGATGCCTCGGCGTCCGTGCGCAGGAGCCCCAGCAGCCGGCGCAGCTCAACCAGCGAGTGGCGGGCTCCGCTCTCGATCGCCCGCAGCGCCTCGCGCGTTCGCTCGGGCTGCTCGTCGAGCAGCACGTCGCCGGCGCCCGCTTGGACGACGATCATGCCGACGTCGTGCGATACGACGTCGTGCAGCTCCCGCGCCAGCCGCGCCCGCTCCTCGGCGACCGCCAGCCGGGCCGCCTCCTCGCGCTGCGTCTCGAGCTCGCGCGCGCGCCGCTGGCGCAGCCGCAGCGTGCCGACGAGCCAGGGTACGCCGAAGGAGGTGAGCACGATCGCCAGGTAGTTGTTGAGCGAGCCGTCCTCGGTCATCGCAACCCCGGTCACGAGCCCGAGCGCGAGCCCGGCGAGCGCGCGCCGCCGGTCGGGCAGCGTCCCGAGCGTGTAGAACAGGACGATCAGCGCCGCTGCGAGCGTCACGGAGCCGGGCTCGGCGACCGCGGCGCCGAGGAACGCGGCGGCGATCACTCCGACGGAGGCGGCGAGCGGGAAGCGGCTGCGCCAAGCCACGAGCGCCGCCGTTAACGCCTGAGTCGCCGCGCCGGCCGCGTGCCCGCCGCCAGCGTCGTAGCGCCACACCTCGATCTGGGAGAGCGCCACGAGCGCGAGCGCCAGCCCGACGTCGGAGCGCGCGGGCGCAAGTCGGCGCAGGAACCGCATTCACGGACGGTAACCCAGCCGGTCGCGGTCCGCATCGGCCGCGCGGACGAGCCGCACCCCTTGCGAACCGTCCGCGCGAACGAGCGCAACCGTCGCTGCGGCCGAGGCGCGCGTGAGCGTGCGGCCGTAACGTCGCGGCGTCCCGACCGAAAGGAACCGCAATGTCTCGTTCGATGCGCACCCTGCTCGCCGCCACAGTCGCCGCCGGATTGTTCGAAGTCGCGCAGGCGCCGTTCATCGAGGTCCCGGCGGCGCCGGCCACGATCGGCGCGATCTTCCTGCTCGCCGCGCTATGGATCTACCGCCGTCCCGGGATCGCCCCGGCAGTCGTGCTCGGGCTCGCCTTCCTGGTCGAGCTCGCGGGGGTGCCGACGTATGAGCGCAACACCGTCACCGACTGGGTCGTGCAGATCGGCTTCGGCGTGCTCTCGCTCGTCGGGCTGGTGGCCGCGATCGGCGTGCTCGTCAAGCACCGACGCGCCCGTGCCGCGACGCAAGGCGTCGCCGCACAGGCGTCGAAGGCGTCGTAAGGCCGCTCGGCCGGTCCCTCCCCCGGGCGCGTCCGACGGAGTCGCTCCAGCGTCTTTCGTTACGGCAGCCCCACGCAAAGGGGCAGTCGCCCAGCATGAGCACGAGAGCACGGCTCGCTGCCGCTCTTCGCGCAAAGATGGCATGTGCCGGGCGGTGGTCCCGGCGC
>JALYLC010000839.1 GCA_030774435.1 Actinomycetota bacterium | reverse complement strand
CTCGAAACGGCATCGGTGCCCAGGAAGCGCCTGGTTGAGCCAACCGCCACCCTGGGGTCAGGCTCCGCCACCTGGGGTCAGACCCCACCTGGCGGAGCCAGACCCCATCTGGCGGCTCGCGCCGCTCGCCAGAACGTCAGCCCGCAGCCCTGAGCAGGCCGCGGTAGAGCGCGGCGGTGTCGCTCGCGATGGCCGGCCAGGAGAAGCGCTCGATGGCGCGCGCCCGTCCCGCCTCCCCCAGCCGCGCGGCCCGCGCCGGATTGGCCAGCAACTCGTTCACGCGCTCGGCGATGTCGCGGGCGAAGCGCTCGGGGTCGAGCGGGTCGCGGGTGCCGTCGTCGCGCGGCTCGAACGGCACGAGCAGGCCCGTCACGCCCTCATCGACGACCTCGGGGATGCCCCCGGTTCGCGTGGCCACCACGGCCGTCTCGCAGGCCATCGCCTCCAGATTGACGATGCCGAGCGGCTCGTAGATCGACGGGCACAGGAAGACGGTCGCGTGGCTGACGATCTGCACGACCTCGTCGCGGGCCAGCATGCGGTCGATCCAGATGATGTTGCCGCGCTCGGCGCGCACGTGGGCGACCTTGGCCTCGATCTCTGCGGCGATCTCGGGCGTGTCGGGCGCGCCTGCGCAGAGCACGAACTGGGCCCCCGGATCGAACTGCAGCGCGGCGTCGAGCGCATAGGTGACACCCTTCTGGCGCGTGATCCGGCCCACGAACACGACCGAGGGGCGTGCAGGATCGATGCCGTGGCGAGCGAGCGCGTCGGTGCCGGGATCGGGCCGGTAGCGCTCCGTGTCGATGCCGTTGTAGATCACGCTCAAGCGCGCGGGATCGACGGCCGGGTAGCACGCGAGCACGTCGCGCGACTGCTCCTGCGAGACCGCGATGATGGCGTCGGCCGCCTCCAGCGCGGTGCGCTCACAGAAGCTCGAGACCGCGTACCCACCGGCGAGCTGCTCCGCCTTCCACGGCCGCATCGGCTCCAGGCTGTGCACGGTGGCCACGTGCGGAATGCCGTAGAGCAGCTTGGCCAGGTGCCCGGCCAGGTTGGCGTACCAGGTGTGGCTGTGCACGAGCGCCGCGCCCTCGACGCCCGCCGCCATGGTGAGGTCGATCGAGACCGCCTCGAGCGCCGCCGCATGCGCGCCCTCCCCCGCGAGCGCGTCCCACGGCCGGTATGCGCGCACGGCCGGCCCGCCGGCCGTGGCCGCCCGCTCGTCCCCCCAGCAGTGCACGGTCAGGTCGACGAGACGCGCCAGATCGCGCGCGAGGTACTCGACGTGCACGCCCGCGCCGCCGTAGACGTCGGGCGGGTACTCCCGCGTGAGCAGCGCGACCTTCAGCTCGCCTCGACCTTCTCGCCCTTCCCGATCACGACGATCCCGCCGTCCGAGACGACGAAGCGCTCGCGGTCGGCCTCGGGATCGACGCCGATCTGCGCGCCCTCGGCGATCTGGACGTTCTTGTCGAGGATGGCGTTGCGCACGATGGCGCCGCGCCCGACGTCGACCCCGTGCAGGAGCACCGAGGAGTCGATCTCCGCGAAGGAGTGCACGCGCACGCCCGGCGAAAGGATCGACCGCCGCACCCTGCCGCCCGAGACGATCACGCCTGCGCACACGAGCGAGTCGACGGCGATGCCCGTGCGACCCTCCTCCTCGAACACGAACTTCGCCGGCGGCAGCGGCTCGGGCCAGCTCAGGATCGGCCAGTGACTGTTGTAGAGGCTGAACGCGGGCGTCACGGAGGTCAGGTCCATGTGCGCGTCGTGGTAGGCGTCGAGCGTCCCGACGTCGCGCCAGTAGCCGCGATCGGCCGCGTTGTCGCCGGGCACCTCGTTGTTCGCGAAGTCGTAGACATAGGCCTCGCCCCGCTCGACAAGCATCGGGATGATGTCGCCGCCGAGATCGTGGCGCGAGGCCTCGTCACGGGCATCGGTGTTGACCGCCTCGATCAGCGTCGAGGTCGTGAACACGTAGTTGCCCATCGAGGCCAGCACCTCCCCCGGCCTCCCGGGTGCGGCCTCCGCCGCCTCCGGCTTCTCGCGGAAGGCAGCGATCCGCTCGCCCGTCGCCGCGCGCTGGATCACGCCGGAGCGGCTGGCCTCGGCGAGGGGCACGTGCAGCGCGGCGACCGTCACGCCGGCGCCGGTGGCGATGTGCTGGCCGACCATCTGCTCGGGGTCCATGCGGTAGATGTGGTCGGCCCCGAACACGCAGATGTAGTCGGGCCTCTCGTCGTAGACGAGGTTGAGGCTCTGGTAGATCGCGTCGGCCGAGCCGGCGAACCAGCGCGGGCCGCGGCGCTGCTGGGCCGGCACCGGCGTGACGTAGTTGCCGAGCAGCGGCGACAGCCGCCACGTCGTCGTCACGTGCCGGTCGAGGCTGTGGCTCTTGTACTGCGTCAGCACGGCGATCTTGAGATAGCCCGCGTTCACGAGGTTCGAGAGCGCGAAATCGACGAGCCGGTAGTTGCCGCCGAAGGGCACCGCCGGCTTGGCGCGATCGAGCGTCAGCGGTAGCAGGCGCTTGCCCTCGCCACCCGCCAGCACGATCCCGAAGACGCGTGGCACCGTCACGTGCCAACACTACTCACCAGGCGGCACCGCGAGCAGGCGCTCGATCGCGGCCACGGGGATGGGGAGCCACTCGGGGCGGACCTGGAGCTCGTGGCGCAGCTCGTCCACGGCCTTCTCGAGCTCGAAGATCTCGAGCAGCTGCCCGGCTCCCGCCGCGCCGCCGGAGATGAAGCCGCTCGGCTCGACCACGGCGAAGTAGCCGCGCAGGAAGTTCTCACGGGCCTGCTCCTCCCAGCCCTCGGGCGGCTGCGTGCCGCCGCTGAGCACGGTTGCGGACGCCGCATACGCGAACGAGCGCAGCATGCTGGCGACATCGCGCAGCGGCGAGCGCTTCTGCCGGCGCTCGGCCACGCTGCGGTCGGGCGGGCCCTCGAAGTCGAGCACGATCCAGTCGGATCCCGTCCAGAGCAGATCGCCGAGGTGGAAGTTCCCGTGAAGGCGGGTCATGCGGCCCCGGTCGGTCATGCGCGCGAGCACCCGCAGGCGCTCGCGCACCTCCTCGCCGAGCCCGGCAATCGGCTTCAGCACCTCGCTCTCGGGCAGGTGGGCGAAGACCGCCTCGATCTCCTCGTCGAGCGTGGCAGCGACCAGCGCGAGCGACTCCGCGCTCGGCTCCTCAGGCCCGAAGCTGGGGTCGCTGGAGTCGGAGGCGAGCAGGACGTGCATGGAGCCCGTCACCTCGCCGAGGCGCTCGAGGCGCTCGAGGAAGCGCGACGGATCGCCCGCCAGCGACGACAGCGCGAACGTCCAGCCATCGCACTCGGCCGGCACGAGGCGCGTCACGATGCCGAGCGTCGCGTCGATCTGGCGGCCGGAATGCTCGAAGGAGCCGAGCAGCTCGGGCGAGTTCTCGAAGCCGTGCTCGGTCAGGAAGCGCAGCAGCTCGAGCTCCGGGTTGATCCCGGGCGAGAGC
>JALYLC010000838.1 GCA_030774435.1 Actinomycetota bacterium | reverse complement strand
AGCCGGATGACGCTGTCTCTGGTTGGGAAGATCGAGACGACGTCGGTGCGGCGGCGGATCTCGCGGTTGAGGCGTTCGATCGGGTTGTTGCTCCAGACCTGGCGCCAGAGTGTCGGGCTGAAGGCGGGGAAGGCGAGCAGGTCGGGGCCGGCCTCCTCGAGCAGCGCTGCTGCGGCGGGGAAGCGCTCTTGGAGTTGGGCGAGCACGCGTGTGTACTGGGCGTGGACTTGGTCTTGGTCGGCCTAGTCGAAGATCGAGCGCACGAGTGTCGCGACGGCGCGTTGGGCGGTCTTCGGGACGCGTGTGAGCAGGTTGCGCATGAAGTGCGTGCGGCAGCGCTGCCAGCTGGCGCCGGGCAAGGTCGAGCGGATCGCGTCGACGAGGCCCGGGTGGGCATCGCTGGTCACAAGCTGGACACCGGAGAGTCCGCGCGCGACGAGGCCCCTGAGGAACGCCAGCCAGGCGGCGCCGTCTTCTTGGGTGACGATGTCGAGGCCGAGGCTCTCGCGGTAGCCCTCGTGGTTGACGCCGGTTGCGTGCACGACGCAGACATTGACGATCCGGCCTGCCTCACGGACCTTGACGACGAGCGCGTCGAGCATCACAAACGGGTAGGGCGAGCCGTCCAGCGGGCGCGTGCGGAACGCCTCGACGAGCTCGTCGAGCTCCCCGCAGAGCCGCGAGACCTGGCTCTTGGAGATCGACTCGATGCCGAGCTGGCCGATCGCCTTCTCGACCCGCCGCGTCGACACGCCCGCGAGGTAGAGGTCGGCAACGACGCTGATCAGCGCCTTCTCCGCGCGCCGCCGGCGGTCGAGCAGCCAGTCCGGGAAGAAGCTGCCCTCGCGCAGCTTCGGGAGCTTGAGGTCGATCGTGCCCGCGCGCGTATCCCAGCGCCGCTCACGGTAGCCGTTGCGCTGATTCGTGCGCTCGAGTGAGCGCTCACCCCAGCCCGCGCCACACAGGCCGTCGGCCTGCTCGCTGAGGATCGCGTTGACGGTCTGCTCGACCAGCCCGCGCAACAGGTCGGGCTCGTTGAGTAGCTGGTTGCGGACCGCCGGCAGGGCGGGCATCGTAGGGTCGGCCATCAGGTGACTCCTTCTCTTCGGGTCTTGGAGGACTCAAAGAGGATGACCCTGGTGGCCCCCGGCATCGCCGCGCCGTCGGGGTCGGCTAGCGCGCTCCACGCTCGCCTACGGCTCGCGCTCCACGCGCCAGCCGACCCCGACGGACAACACCGGCAACTCGTACACCACACGCCGGGACACTAAGCCTCGCTCACCCCGAACCCATCGCCGCCGACTCACGCACCCCCGCGCCGCCGCCCGCCGACAGCCTCCGCGAATCCCTCATCGCCGGCCACGCCCGACCGCTCCGCCATCTCGCCAGAATCCCTCAACCGCAAATGCCTCATCCGCATACCCACACCGTGGCACCTCGGGTGCAATTGGTATACGACTCGTCGTTCTCTTCCGCCGCGCAGGCCGTCGAGACGAGGATCCCTCGTGGAGGTGCTAGTCGATCCGTCGCACGGGGGCGTGTTGGGGCTCGCGGCGCATGACCTGTTGGAAGCCGGCCGCGCGGAAGCTGAGCGAGGGCTGGAAGATCCTCGTCCGCGCGACGGCTATCCAGCATGGCCACGACCTGGTCGCCGACCGAGGCGGCGAGCGGCTGGTCATCGAGGCCAAGGGCGCTGGAAGCTCAAAGGAGGGCACAGCGCGGTTCGGAAAGCTCGCCCGACGAGCGGCGCTAGTAGGGCGTCTCGCCTGCCGCGAGCATCCCGACGTACTTCGCGATCCTGCGCTCGCGTGTCTCGGCCTTCTTGGCCGTCTGCACGCGGTACAGGATCGCGTAGCGGTTCTGGCGGCTGAGTTCCGCGAACGCGTCGGTGAGGCCGGCCGCCTCGAGCGCCGCAGCGAGGTCCTCGGGCACTGCGGAGGTGGCCATGCCGTCGTACGCGGCCTCCCAGCGGCCGTCGGCCTTGGCCCGTTCGATCTCGGCCAGGCCGGCCGGCCGCATCCGGCCCGCGGCGATCAGCGCCTCGACCTTCTGGCGGTTGACCTTCGACCACGTGCTCTGCGGGCGCCGCGGCGTGAAGCGCTGCACGAACCAGTCGTCGTCGATGCGCTTCGAGCGCGCGTCGATCCAGCCGAAGCACAGCGCCACGTCGACGGCGCCGGCCCAGTCGAGCGACGCGACACCGGTGTGCTTCTTGGCCATCCGGACGAGCACCTCGTCGGCGTCGGCGCCGTTGGCCTCCAGCCAGGCCTCGAACTCGTCGGCGGTCGCGAAGAACTCCGCGTCCATCCCACCGCGTTCAACGGCTAGGCGCTCGGTCCTGCCGTCAGCCGCCTTCCGCCCCCTGCTACCGACCGGCGACAACCGGATGGTGCAACGAAGCACCGTGCCCGTGCACTTGCTCCTGTACGCCAGCCACGCCGGGCGAGACGTGAGCGTGCGCTCGCCCGACTGATATGTCCACGTCGCCGTTTTCCGGGTGCGCGAAAGAGCGCCGACGAGCGGCTGGCTAGAGCTCCCGGTTGTGATCCGGGAGGTCGTGGGTTCGAAGCCCGTCTCGCAGTCTTGTAGGCAAGCCGGGTCGGTTGCCTCGTTCAGCCCGAAGCGCTGCCTTGCCGAGTTCGACTGGTAGGGAGAGTTTGGCGGCGGCGGTAGTTCGTCATTTTGGCCCTGCTTCCGCAGACTTCCATCTGACACCAGCGACGCCGCCGGGCGCGGGATCGATCGAGGTAGAGCAGTGAGCATTCTGGTGCGGCCGCGCACTCGCGAATAAGGCTCCGGTCCGCGCTCGTCAGGAGTTCGACGGCCTCACGCGCGATGAGCGCGAGCGCCGCTTGCA
>JALYLC010000837.1 GCA_030774435.1 Actinomycetota bacterium | reverse complement strand
GTCGGGAGCGCTCCAGCCCGACGAGGGAGAGATCCGCCTGGACGGCGAGCGCGTGCGCTTCCGATCGCCGCTCGACGCCCGGCGGGAAGGGATCGAGACCGTCTACCAGGACCTCGCCGTCTCACCCGCGCTCGACATCGCCTCGAACATCTTTCTCGGACGCGAGCTCCGCCGGAGCGGCCTGCTGGGCCGCGTGTTGCGCGCCCTCGACAAGCGCACGATGCGCCGGGAGGCGGCCCGCTACTTCGCGGAGCTCAAGATCGGGATTCCCTCGATCGGACAGGCCGTCGAGAACCTTTCCGGCGGCCAGCGGCAGGGCGTCGCAGTCGCCCGGGCCGCCGCGTGGGGCAGGCGGCTCGTGATCATGGACGAGCCGACCGCGGCGCTCGGAGTCAAGGAGACGCGCCAGGTGCTCGACCTGATCCGCCGGGTACGCGACAGAGGCCTGCCCGTGATCCTCATCAGCCATGACATGCCGCACGTCTTCGAGCTCGCCGACCGCATCCAGATCATGCGGCTCGGCAAGCGCGTCGCCGTCGTGACGCCCCAGACGCACTCGATGCCGGAGGCTGTGGCGATCATGACCGGCGCCACGCGCGTCGAGCTCGAGCGTGCCCTGACCAAGGAGGCTCCATGACCTACGTTCCCGCCGCCGATCGCTACGACCGCATGACCTACCGCCGCTGCGGGCGGAGCGGCCTGCAGCTCCCGGCCGCCTCGCTCGGGCTCTGGCACAACTTCGGCCACGACCGGCCTCTGGACTCGGGCCGGGCGATCGCCCGCCGGGCCTTCGATCTCGGTATTACGCACTTCGACCTCGCCAACAACTACGGCCCGCCGTACGGCTCCGCCGAGGAGAACTTCGGCCGGCTCATGGAGCAGGACTTCCGCCCGTTCCGCGACGAGCTCGTCGTCTCGACGAAGGCCGGCTACGACATGTGGCCCGGGCCGTACGGCGAGTGGGGCTCCCGCAAGTTCCTGCTCGCGAGCCTCGACCAGAGCCTCCACCGGATGGGGCTCGACTACGTCGACATCTTCTACTCGCACCGCCGCGACCCCGACATGCCCATGGAGGAGACGCTCGGCGCGCTGGACACGGCCGTGAGGCAGGGCAAGGCGCTGTATGCGGGCATCTCGTCCTACTCGCCGGAGCGCACCACCGAGGCAGCGCACATCCTTCGCGATCTGGGCACGCCGCTGCTGATCCACCAGCCCTCGTACTCGATGCTCAATCGCTGGATCGAGCGGGGCCTGCTGGACGTCCTGGGCGACGAGGGAATCGGCTGCATCGTCTTCTCGCCGCTCGCACAGGGCATGCTCACCGACCGCTACCTGGGCGGCATCCCGGCCGACTCGCGGGCCAGTCGCGACGGGTCGCTGTCCCGGGACATGCTGAGCGAGCAGGCGCTCGAGAAGATCCGCGCGCTGGACGCGCTCGCCAAGAGCCGTGGCCAGACGCTGGCGCAGATGGCACTGGCGTGGACGCTGCGCGATGCGCGCGTGACCTCGACGCTCGTCGGCGCGAGCAGCGTCGCGCAGCTCGAGGCCAACGTCGGCGCGCTCGACCGCCTCGGCTTCACGGCCGACGAGCTGGCCGAGATCGACCGGCACGCGACCGACAGCGGCATCAACCTCTGGGCGGGATCGAGCGACGAATGAGCACCCGCCTGCATACGCCGCTCTGCGACCTGCTCGGCATCCGCGTGCCGATCCTGCTCGCCGGCATGGCGGGAGGTCCGAACACGCCGGAGCTCGTGGCGGCGGTCACGCGCGCCGGCGGCCTCGGGGTGTTCGGCGCGACGGGGATGACGGTCGCCTCGCTCGAGCGTGCCATCGCCCGAGCTCGCGAACTCGCCCCGGACGGTCCGCTGGGCGTCAACGTGCAGCTCGCGGCGGCGACGCCCGCGACCGGCGAGCGCGCCGCCATCAGCGAGGTGCTCAAGCCGTTCCGGCGCGAACTGGGATTGCCCGACGAGCCCTCCGACCCCCCTGCCGTGGACTCTCCCGTTGCGCTCGTCGAGTGCGCGCTCGCGGTCGGCGTCGAGGTGGTCACGACGTTCGATGACCCGGCCCCGGTGGCCGCTGCGACGCGCACGGCGGGTGCGCACCTGCTCGCCATGGTCACGACCGTTGCCGAGGCGCGCCAGGCCGTCGCGGGTGGAGCCGCCGGCGTGATCGCCCAGGGAGGCGAGGCCGGCGGTCACCGCGGTACCTTCGCACTCGGTCTCGCGCCCGGCCCCGCGCTGCCGGCGTGCATCGGGACGATCGCCCTGCTGCCACTGGTCGTCGACGCGGTGGGGACCGACGTTCCCGTGCTCGCCTCGGGCGGCATCATGGACGGTCGCGGCATCGTCGCGGCGTTGGCACTCGGCGCCCAGGGCGTGTCGCTCGGCACGCGCTTCCTGGCGAGCAGCGAGGGCGGTGCGGTCGACGCCTACGCCGGTGCGCTGCCGAGCACGCCGGGGGAACGCACAGTCGTCACCGACGCCGTCACGGGGCGCCCTGCCCGCTGGGTGCGCAATCGCCTGGTCGACGCGCTCGTGGAAGCGCGGGCCGGCACGCTGGGGTGGGGGCAGCAGGCGCGGCTGGTGGCGGACATCCGGCGTGCCGCGTCCGAGCAGGGCCGCGCGGACCTGCTGCCCATGCTGGCCGGCGAGGGCGCTGGGCTGAGCGGCCCGCGTGAGCCCGCTGTCGACATCGTCGCGCGCCTCGTGCGCGAGGCCGAGGCCGCGCTGGCCGACCTCGCGGCTCGCACCTCGCGGTAGGCTCGATCCGTGTTCCCGCGCCAGCTCGAGTATCTCGTCGCGCTCGAGCGCGAGCGCCACTTCGGCCGGGCCGCGCGTGCCTGCCACGTGTCCCAGCCCACGCTCTCGACAGGCCTGCGCAAGCTCGAGGCCGAGCTGGGCGTGCCGCTCGTGCGCCGCGGGCAGCGCTTCGAGGGGTTCACGCGCGAGGGCGAGCGCGTGGTGCTGTGGGCGCATCGCATCCTGGCCGACTACGACGGCCTCGGGCACGAGCTCTCCCAGATCCGCGGCGGCCTCGAGGGCACACTGCGGATCGGCGCGATCCCGACCTCGCTGCCGACGGTCTCGCTCGTGACCTCGCCGTTCTGCGAGCGCCATCCGCTCATGCACGTGGAGGTGCTCTCGCTCTCGTCGCGCGAGATCGAGCGGCGCCTCGACGGGTTCGAGCTCGATGCCGGCCTCACCTACCTCGACAACGAGCCGCTCGGCAACGTGCGCACGGTGCCGCTCTACCGCGAGCGCTACGTCCTGCTGTGCGCAGTCGACGGGCCCTTCGCCGGCCGCTCGACGGTCGAATGGGCAGAAGCCGCGACGGTGCCGCTGTGCCTGCTCACGCCGGACATGCAGAACCGCCGCATCCTCAACGACAACTTCGCGGCCGCCGGGACGGTGGCGACGCCCACGGTCGAGACGAACTCGATCTCGACGCTCTGCTCGCACGTGCGACGCGGCTGGTCGAGCGTGATGGCGCACGCCTGGCTCTCGCTCTTCGGGGTGCCCGAGGCGATGCGCGCCGTGCCGCTGGTCGCGCCCGAGGTGACGCACGCGATCGGCATCGTCGTGGCCGACGTCGAGCCGCTCCCGCCGCTGGCCGACGCGCTGGTCGAGCTGGCGCGCCGCCTCGATCTCGAGGGCGAGCTCGACCGGCTGGTGGCAGGCAGCCGGGCCAAGCTCCAGCGATAGCTGCTGTCTATTGCGAAGTGCACGCTATCGATTGGCGGAGAATCGAGCGCGGGTGCATGCTACGTCGTAGGACCACCCGCCAAGGGAGGAAGTTCGCGCATGCCCAAAGGCCGTCTCACAACACCGCTCGTCCGCTCCGGCGGAAGTCTGCAGCCCGCCTCCTGGGACGAGGCGCTCACCGTGGTCGCCGAAGGGTTCGAGCGCGCGCGTCGGACCAGCGACACCACCGAGTCCTTCGGCATGTTCTCGTGCTCCAAGGCATCCAACGAGATGAACTTCCTGGCGCAGAAGTTCGCGCGCCAGGTGATGGGCTCGAACAACATCGACTCATGTAACCGCACCTGACACGCGCCCAGTGTCGTCGGTCTGGCGACAGCGTTTGGTGCGGGCGGCGGGACCTCGTCCTACCGCGAGGTCGAGGAGACGGACGTCATCCTCCTGTGGGGGTCGAATGCCCGTGAGACGCATCCGATCTTCTTCCACCACCTGCTCAAGGGCGTGCGGAACGGCGCACAGCTCTACACGGTCGACCCGCGGCGCACGTCCTCGGCCAAGTGGGCCGACGGCTGGCTCGGCCTGGATGTCGGCACCGACATCGCGCTCGCCCACACGATGGCGCGCGAGATCATCCATGCCGGCCTCGTGAACCACCGCTTCGTCGATCGCGCGACGGTCGGCTACGCCGAGTACGAGGCGCACGTCGAGCCGTTCACGCTCGCCGAGGGCGAGCGCCTCACCGGCGTGCCCGCCGAGATGATCCGGGATACCGCCCACGCCTACGCGCGTGCCGACCGGGCCATGATCTGCTGGACGCTCGGCATCACCGAGCACCACGTGGGCGTCGACAACGTGCTCTCGCTGATCAACCTGGGCCTGCTGTGCGGCCACGTCGGCCGCTGGGGCTCGGGCCTCAACCCGCTGCGCGGCCAGAACAACGTGCAGGGCGGCGGAGACATGGGCGCTATCCCCAACAAGCTGCCCGGCTTCCAGGACATCGAGCGCGACGCCGAGGCGCGGTCGCGCTTCGAGGCGGCCTGGGGCTGCCAGATCGTCCCGCGCTACGGCTGGAACCTGACGCAGATGTTCGAGGGCATGAAACGCGGCGAGCTGCGCGCGCTGTACGTGATCGGCGAGAACCCGGCCCAGTCGGAGGCCGACATCAAGCACACGCGCGACCTGCTGGCCGGCCTCGACTTCCTCGTCGTGCAGGACATCCTGCTCACGAAGACGGCCGAGATGGCCGACGTCGTGCTGCCCTCGAGTGCCTCGTGGTGCGAATCGGAAGGCACCGTCACGAACTCGGAGCGCCGCGTGCAGCGCGTGCGCAAGGCGCTCGACCCGCCGGGCGAAGCGCGCGACGACGGCTGGATCATCAGCGCGATCGCCGAGCGCATGGGCTTCGACTGGGGTCAGCCGAGCGCGGAGCAGGCCTGGGACGAGCTGCGCTCGCTCTCGCCCATGCACCGCGGCATGAGCTACGAGAAGCTCGAGCGGCTCGGCGGCATCCAGTGGCCCTGCCCGGACGAGGAGAGCACCGGCTCGCCCTTCCTGCACGCCCGCCTGTGGGCCGAGCCGATCGAGGGCGAGCCTGCCCCGTTCTCGGCGGTCGAGCACAAGCCGCCGTTCGAGGCGCTCGACGCCGAATACCCGATCCGCCTGACCACGGGCCGCCGGCTCGAGTCGTACAACACGGGCGTGCAGACGAATCGCTACCGCTCGCCGCTGCACCGCGGAGAGTCGCTCGACCTCTCGCCCGAGGACGCCGAGCGGATGCTGCTCGAGGAGGGCGAGATCGTGCGCGTCTCCTCGCGCCGCGGCTCGGTCGAGACGCCGGTGCGCGTCGACGAGTCGCTGCGGCCCGGGCTCGCGTTCATGACGTTCCACTTCCCCGACCAGGTCGACACCAACCTGCTCACGATCGACGTCACCGATCCCAAGAGCGGCACGGCCGAGTTCAAGGCCTGCGCCATCCGCGTGGACAAGCTCGCGGCGCCGCAGCAGCAGGCCAGCGCACTCGTGGCCGAGCCGGCGACGATCCCCGGAGACTGATGGACATCCACCTCCTCGATGCCGCTCCGACCGCCGCCGAACGCGCGGCGGTCGAGCACGTTCTCGGCCCGCCCGCAGGCGGCTGGGATGGCGGCGCGCGCGATTCGGACAGTCAGGGCCACTCGCTGCAGGGCGGCGGGCACGAGGCGCGCTCCCGCCGGCATCTGCTGCTGCCGGTGCTGCTGTCGGTGCAGGAGCACGCCGGCTGGATCAGCCCCGGCGCGCTCAACCACATCGCCGAGCGGCTGACGGTGCCGCCGGCCGACGTGTACGGCGTGGCGACGTTCTACGCACTGCTGAGCGTTGAGCCGCGCCCGCCGCGCGTCGTGCACGTCTGCGAGGACCTGGCCTGCCGCTGCAACGGCTCCCAGGAGCTGATCGCGCAGATCGAGGAGCACATCGGACCCGAGGGCGAGCTCAACGCCGACGGCTCGGCCACCTGGTTGCGCAGCCCGTGCCTCGGGCAGTGCGACCGCGCTCCCGCCGCGATGCTCACGGTGGCCGGGGAGCATCCCGGGGAGCACGTGCTCGCGCCCGTCACGGCCGCCGAGGTGCTGGCCGCGATCGACGGAGCCGAGATCCCCGGCACCGACCCGGTCACGCCGCTGCCGCAGGCAGGCGACGACTCGCTCCAGCTGGTCGCGCGCATCGGCCAGGTCGATCCGACGAGCCTCGACGACTACCGTGCCGCCGGCGGCTACGCGGCGCTGAGGCGCGCGCTCGAGCTCGGCGGCGAGGGCGTGATCCGCGAGCTCAAGGATTCCCGGCTCATGGGCCGCGGCGGGGCTGCCTTTCCGACGGGTGTGAAATGGGAGGCCGTGGCGCACCAGGCGGCCCGTCCGCACTATCTCATCTGCAACGCCGACGAATCCGAGCCTGGGACGTTCAAGGACCGCGTCGTCATCGAGGGCGACCCGTACTCGCTGATCGAGGCGATGACGATCGCCGCCTACGCGACCGGTTGCGAGCACGGCTACGTGTACCTGCGCGGCGAGTACCCGCAGGCGCACGCGATGCTGGGAGCGGCGCTTGCGGAGGCGCGCCGGCGCGGCTTCCTGGGCGACGACGTGCTCGGCGAGGGCTTCGCCTTCGACATCGAGATCCGCAAGGGCGGCGGCGCCTACATCTGCGGCGAGGAGACGGCGATCTTCAACTCGATCGAGGGTTTCCGCGGCGAGCCGCGCTCGAAGCCCCCGTTCCCGGTCGTCGCGGGGCTGTTCGGCAAGCCGACGGTCGTCAACAACGTGGAGACGCTCGTAAACGTCCTGCCTGTCGTGCTCGCGAGCGGGCCCGCGTTCGCCGCGACGGGCACCGAGGGCTCGAGCGGCACCAAGCTGTTCTGCCTCTCCGGCAACGTGGCGCGCCCGGGCGTGTACGAGGTGCCGTTCGGCGCCACGCTCTCCGAGCTGCTCGAGCTGGCCGGCGGCGTCGCCGGCGGGCGCGAGCTGCAGGCGGTGCTGATGGGTGGTGCCGCGGGCGGCTTCCTGCGTCCCGACGAGCTCGACCTGCCGCTCACGTTCGAGGGCGCGCGCGAGGCCAAGACGACGCTGGGCTCCGGCGTTGTCCTCGTGCTGGACGACCGCGTCGACCTGCCGCGCTTCCTGCAGCGCATCGCCGCGTTCTTTCGCAACGAGTCCTGCGGTCAGTGCGTCCCCTGCCGGGTCGGCACCGTGCGCCAGCAGGAGGCGCTCGCGCGCCTCGTCTCGGGGCGGACCCGGGGCGGCGCGGGCGCGGAGCTCGCGCTCGTCGCCGAGATCGGCCAGTGCATGCGCGACGCCTCGATCTGCGGTCTCGGCCAGACCGCGTCGAGCGCCATCGAATCGGCGATCGGGCGCCTCGGCGCCTTCGGGGGTGCCACGTGAGCAGTCAGCCGCTGGCCATGCCCAGGCGCATGATCGAGCTGGAGATCGACGGCGAACCGGTGCGCGTCTTCGAGGGCCAGACGATCCTGGACGCGTTGCGCAAGCTCGGTGTCGAGACGCCGACGCTCTGCTACGGCGACACGCTGCAGCCGGCCAATGCCTGCCGCGTCTGCGTGGTCGAGCTGGAGGGCGCACGCGTGCTCGCGCCCTCGTGCTCGCGCAAGGCCGAGGCCGGGATGAAGGTGCGCACCGACTCCGAGCGCGTGCGCCTCTCGCGCAAGCTCGTGCTCGAGTTGCTGGCGTCGAGCGTCGATCTCTCGACGACGCCGGTGGCGGAGAGCTACCTGACGTCCTACGAGGCCCGGCCCGCGCGCTTCGGCCCGCCGGCGCCGCCGGATCCGGAGCGCGATCGCAAGCGGGCCGGGCACCACGTCGAGCCCGACGGCCAGACCGCGGCGACGGTCGCCGCTCCCGTCAAGGTCGACAACGAGCTCTACGTGCGCGACTACTCGAAGTGCATCCTCTGTTACAAGTGCGTCGACGCCTGCGGCGAGCAGTACCAGAACACGTTCGCAATCACGGTCGCCGGCCGCGGCTTCGATGCGCGCATCTCGACCGAGTTCGTCGTCGAGCTGCCGGAGTCGGCCTGCGTCTACTGCGGCAACTGCATCGCCGTGTGCCCCACCGGCGCACTCATGTTCCGCAGCGAGCACGAGCTGCGCGAGGCGGGGGAGTGGAAGCCCGGCGAGCAGGCCGTCACGACCACGATCTGCCCTTACTGCGGCGTCGGCTGCAACCTCGAGCTGCATGTGCAGGACAATGCGATCGTGAAGGTCACGAGCCCCGACGACCACGATGTCACGCGCGGCAACCTCTGCATCAAGGGGCGCTTCGGCTACCAGCACGTGCAGGGCCCCCGCCGGCGGGAGGAGTAGGCGCAGTGGCGGCGACCGAGCGACCTCCGTTGCGAGGGGCATCGGTGGACACGCGCGTGCTCAGCGTCGAGCACGGCGTGGGGCGCGAGCGCAGCGACCGCCTGGCGGGCGAGGAGCCGCTCGAGATCCGGGCGGCCGGGCCGGGCCAGGAGGCCGCGCGCGTGGCCGTGACGATGCGCACGCCCGGCAACGACTTCGAGCTGGCGGCCGGCTTCCTGCACTCCGAGGGACTGCTGGCCTCCCGCCTCGAGCTGGCCGAGATCAAGTACTGCACCGACGTCGAGCTCGGCGAGCAGGCCTACAACGTCGTCACCGTGCACCTGCGGCGCCCGTTCGCGGCCGACCTCGTGCAGCGCAACTTCGGCGTCACGTCGGCCTGTGGCGTGTGCGGCAAGGCCTCCATCGACGCCATCGAGGTCGCCTCCGAGCCGCTCCCCGAGGGGCCGGTCGTCGCGGCCTCCGTGATCGGCGAGCTGCCCGACCGCCTGCTCGCGGCGCAGCGGACGTTCGAGCGCACGGGCGGCCTGCACGCGACCGGCCTGTTCACGGCCGACGGCGAGCTCACGCTGGTGCGCGAGGACGTCGGCAGGCACAACGCACTCGACAAGGTCATCGGCAACCGCCTGCTCGATGGCGCGACGCCGCTCGGTGGCTCCATCGCCCTCGTCTCGGGGCGCGCCTCGTTCGAGCTCGTGCAGAAGGCCGCGGTGGCGGGCATCCCGGTGCTCTGCGCCGTGGGCGCGCCTTCCAGCCTCGCCGTGGATGCCGCGCGCCGCCTCGGGCTGACACTCGCCGGCTTCGTCCGCGACGGCCGCTTCAACGTCTACACCGGCGAGGTGGCATGACATTCGACTTCCTCCTCGACACGTACGAAATCGAGCGGCTCAAAACGCTGTCGGTCTGGTCCTCGTTCGCCGATGCCGCAGGAGACGGCACAGCATGGACAACAAG
>JALYLC010000836.1 GCA_030774435.1 Actinomycetota bacterium | reverse complement strand
AGAAAGACCTCGGGAGACCGGCATAACGGACATCCTCTCCGACCGAGCCGAGTTCAGCCCAAGGTGGTCCACCGTAGCGGGGGAACTCCAAGCGGCTCGACGTTTGGGCGCTGAATGGGCGTGGCGGAGAAACCGGCACGCGGTAGGCGCATTCGAGTTCTGCACCCTCTGCAGGAAGAAACGTGAACGGGAGCGACGGGACTCGAACCCGCGACCTCCGGCGTGACAGGCCGGCGTTCTAACCGACTGAACTACGCCCCCGGACGGCGCTTGCGCGCCAGTTCAGAGCATACAGCCCGCCCCCTCACCCTGACGAGGGAGGCAGGGTGCACCGCCGGGGGACGATGGCTACCGCATGATGACCCGCGTCGCCCCGCTGCTGGCTGTGAGTGCCTCGGCGGTCGTCCTGGCGACGCTCCTGCTCACGCGTGGCAGCCAGACGGCGGCGGAGTCCGCCGCCTCCCGGCCCGCGGTTGCAACTCCGGTTCCGCACGTCGTCGCGCCGCCGCCCACGCGCGGCGGGAAGGCCGCTGTGACGCGACCGGTGCCCCACGTCACGCTTCCCGTCGACTCGCCCTGGGCGCTGCCGCCGATGCTCGTGCTGCAGGCGCGCACGGGCGGCAAGGCGAGTGCGGCGCTGCGGCGGCGCGTCCTGCATCTCAGAAACCTTGCGCTCTCCCCGGCCGCTCGCCGCAGCGTGCGGCGCGGGGCCGCCTCGGCCGGCGCCCTGCGGCTGCTGGCGGCCTTTCCCCGCACGGGCGGCCCCCTGCTCGTCCTGGCCCTCGACGGGCGCCGCATCCGCGCCCAGGAGACGACGCTCTGGATGACCCGCAAGGCGCTGCGGCGCATTCCGGCGATGCCCGCGATGTTGCGTCCGAAGCGGCTGCTGCTGGAGCCCGTGGCGACCGATCGCGTCGACCTCGCGGGCCCGCCGCAGGCCAGAGCGGGGCAGCTGCGCACGCTCGTGACGATCTACCGCAACGCGGGCTACCAGTACGGCATCGACTGGCGCGTGCTGGCTGCCATCAACCGCGTCGAGACCAACCTCGGCCGCAACACCCACGTCTCCAGTGCGGGTGCGGTCGGGTGGATGCAATTCCTGCCCTCGACCTGGCGGCGCTGGGGCGTCGACGCGTCCGGTGACGGGATCGCCGATCCGTACGACCCGCAGGACGCCATCTTCAGCGCGGCGCGGTACCTCGACGCCGCCGGCGCGCGCAAGAACCTGCGCCGCGCGATCTTCGCCTACAACCACGCCAACTGGTACGTCAACGAGATCCTCTCGATCGCCGCATCGCTGCCGGACAACTACGGCGACTGAGCCCGCGCCCTAGCTCAACGCTGCGCGCACGTTGTCGGCGTCGCGCGCCGTCGACCCGGCCGCCCACAGGGCGTAGGCGTGCGCGTATGCGGCCAGGATGCGCCCGCGGCGCTCCTCGCGCGGGCGCCGGCCGACGGACTCGGCCCAGCGGAAGCGCTCGCGGGCGAGCTCCTCGAGTCCCGAGTCTCCGAGCTCGGCGGCCGTTGCGCGGCCGGCTCGGGCACGTGAGCGGAAGCC
Source organism: Actinomycetota bacterium (assembly GCA_030774435.1). Classification (GTDB taxonomy): domain Bacteria; phylum Actinomycetota; class Thermoleophilia; order Gaiellales; family JALYLC01; genus JALYLC01. The sequence continues at coordinate 942 of JALYLC010000836.1, read as the reverse complement.
TCGCAGCGCCGGCTCGACCGCGCGCTCCGAGCGCTCCAGGCGAACGAGCTCCTCGAGGCACTCCGGACACGGGCGCAGCGCCGGTCGCTCGACGGCCGGCCCGCTGCACTTGCCGCACACGGGGCAGCCGTACGCCACGGGCGCGAGGTCGCTGGGGGCCGCGGACGAGCCGTCTTCGAGCTCGACCCTGCCATCCTCCGCCGTTCCGCTCGCGCGCACCGAGAGGAGGGGCTCCTGCGCCGCCTCGCGACCGGGCACGACCCGGACGACGAGGTCGCCCACGCGGAACGACGAGCGGTTCTGCTCAGGCGTGCGCGCCGGGGGGCGCACGACGCGCTCGGGCTCGGGAGTGCGCAGCGCCTCGGGTGGCATCGGCTTGGGCCAGGCCTCGCCCGCCTCGAGCCACCACTCGCACAGCTCGCGCGCCTGGTTGAACGCGACCGTGACGCGCGTGGCCGCGCCGGCGCGCTCGGCGTTGCGATCGGGATGCGTGCGCGCCACCCGCTCCTTCCAGGCATTGCGGATCTCCTCGGCGCTCGCCGGGGCATCCAGACCGAGTAGCCACTGCGCCCTCGCAATCTGAACGCGGGATGGCGCACGGCTCGACATGAGCTCAGGGTACCGCCACGCCCAGCGCGGCGTCCGCTCGCACGAGGCCCGCCCCGTAGGCCGGGTCGCGTCCCGGGACGCCGAGGTCGAGCGCGGTGCGGGTCAACAGGCGTGCCAGACCGGTTGCCGTCCTGGCCCGGCCCGCCGCGAGGGCCAGCGCCGCGACGCCCGCGACCTGCGGCGATGCCATCGATGTGCCCGACCAGGACCGGTCCGCATAGCCGCCGACACCGTCGAGCGTCTGCTGCAGGATGCCGACGCCAGGCGCGACGAGATCGAGCGACCGGCCACCCGCGCTGAAGGGCGCGCGCACGCGAGTCGAATCGACGGCTC
>JALYLC010000835.1 GCA_030774435.1 Actinomycetota bacterium | reverse complement strand
GGTCAGGCGCGCAATATGCGTGCCTGACCCCGGGTTATGCACGTACCCGATCCGCCTCGGGATCGAGGGCCTCGGCGTACTCCGCCACGACCTCCGAGAGAACGGTGCTGCCTGCGGCGCGGAGTCTCTCGAGAGCGTGCTCCTGGATCTGGCGCACGCGCTCGGCCGTGAGATGGAGCTCGCTGCCGACGGCTTGCAACGTCTGCGGCGGGCCATCGAAGCCGTAGCGTGCGCGCAACACCGCGCGTTCTCGATCGGCAAGGTCATTCGGCTTGTGCCGCAGAGCGTCCGCATCGAGCTCTCGCTCGACGGCGTCGTAGCCGTCCTCGGCACGTGGATCGGCAACGAGATCGGCGAGCGTGCCGGCGGCGCCATCGTCACCCTGGAGCTGCTCTTCGAGCGAGCGCGGGCAGAGCTCGACGCACATGAGACTGTCGAGCTGATCCTGGGTATAGCCGGTGCGCTCGACAAGCTCCCCGCTCGACGGCTCGCGGTGATGGGCCTGCTCGTGATCCTGCCGCGCGTGCTTGACCGACGCGAGCTGTCGCATCGCCCGGTCCGACAGGACCACGGGCAGCGTGAGCTCGGCCACGAGGCGCTGCATCATGCGGCGCACCCACCACGACGCGTACGCCCAGAATGGCACCCCGAGCGCGGGGTCATAGCGTTCGAGCGCCGTGAACAGACCGACGACGCCCTCCTGGACGAGCTCCTCGCCGACCAGTGAGGTCACGCCGGCGTAGCTGCGTGCGACGCGCTGGATCAGTGGCAGGAGGTCGTCGAGCACCTGCTCGCGGGCGGCGAGATCACCGCACTGCGCCGCGCGCACGCTGAGCGCTTGGCGTCCGGCGTCGAGTTCGGCGGGCGCCGTGCGTCCGTCAACGGATGTGACACAGCGATCCACGAGAAACCGTTCATCGAGGTCCCGGTCCTACCCGCGCCTCGTGGCGCGGGTAGGACCGGCCTGCCCAGTTCCGGCCGGGCATCCAACCAGGGCACCCTACCCAGGGCCATCCTAGCGCCGCTCGCGAGGGCGAGGAACGAAAAAGCCGCTCTGCGCGCACTTCTCACCACGTGAATATCGGATTGACGCATCCCGGGCTGCGCGAGCTCTTGCGCTGCCCGGGGGGCGGCCTATTCACGGGTGCAGCGGTCGTCCGGGACACGAACGTGCCACCCGCTGAAGGCACCCGCCGGAGCGGCGGATTCCTTGAGCACGGGCCGGCACCCGGACGGCCCCACCCGGCTGAGTAGGAGGTACTGAGTAGGAGGTAGATGCATGTCGCAGCTTGCAACCGAGCGCCGCCCGGCATCCGGCCAGCAGCCCCACTCGGCAACCGTCGAACAGGTTCGCATCCCCAAGGCGGAGTAGGCACAGCGTCAGCGCATCGAGGTCAAGAGCGCCTGACCGGCGGAGGGGCCGGGCGAAATGCCCGGCCCCCGGTCAGGCCACACGAAGTCACGCGCAAGAAGGAGTCGCACCATGGGAGGTCGTGGGGCTCTGAAGCCGCTCGTCCGCTGTCCCGTCTGCTCGAGCGAGCTGATCTATCCGGTTCGCTGTGCGGCCCGCGAGGCACTGAGTATCATCGAGCGGCGCTGCCCGGAGTGCGAGTACCGCGACCGCGTTCGCACCAGCCGCCTCGCGGCGGAGCTCTGGCATCGGCGCAATGCCCAGTTCGGAGGAGAACTGGCGGAGCTGGCCGACGCGCTGGCGAACGGGCTCGATCCCGACCTCGCCCTGCCGAGCTCACCCGGTTAGCTCGAGCAGTCACTGCACCACGAGGGCTCGCCGGAGGAGCGCCGCGACGAGCCGCTGGACCCGTCGCTCGACGACAGAGCGCCGGGGGTAATCCCGCGCAGATCCCGGTGGGGCGCTGGCGTCGATCCATGCCGGCGACGTGAGCTGCGGCCGGGCGAGCTGCCAGTTGAAGCCGAGCTCCGATCCCGAGAAGACGAAGCTCGCGGGCGTCGGCGTCGCGATCGTCCACGTCACTCCGCGCCGTGCGCCCGGTACGCGCGCCTCGGCCAGCACGCGGAGGCCGGCGGGATTCGGCGAGTCCGTGCTCTTGCCGTCGTACTCGCCGCCGAGCACGCGGCCGAGAGGCGTGCCCTCCGGTACGGCGTCCCACGGCCAGGAGTTGCCCCCGACGACGTGCAAGGCGCCTGGCCGGCCAAGCACCGGCATGACTCCACTCAACTGCGAGGGCGGGTGCCCGAGCGCCGTCCAGCGAATGGTCGCGTCCGCACCGGGGCGCGGATCGAGCTTGCGGGTGCGCCAGACACCGATGATCTGGTCGTCGGCGCGGAGGCGTGCGTGCCAGGCGAAGTCATTCCCGCCGAGCAGGGCAAGACTCACCCCTCGCTTCAGCATGCGTGTGTAGTACGCCCGAGCGGCCGCGTCCTGGTACTCCGCATGCCCGGAAACCACGACGACCCTTGTGTGCTTCCCGGTGAGACGCCCCCGCGAGGCATCGAGATCGGTTGCGTAGGTCACGGGATACCCCGCGCGCTCGAGCCACTCGAGCAGCGGGCGGTCGTAGCGGAAGAAGTCTCCGGCGCCATATCCCTGGATGTACGGCCGGCGACTGGAGACCTCGTGGGCGACACGTGTCCGATCGAACTGATCCCGCCGCGGGAGCCGGAGGTCGCGATAGAGGCTGAGGCCTCCCCAGGTGTTGTAGGCCTGCCACGTAGTGGTCGCGAGCGACACGACGATGGCGCCTGGCGAACGGCTCCGGAGGACGAACGATGCATAGCTCTGGGCGCCACCGCGCGTGCGGCGGAGCCGGATCAGATAGAAGCCGGAGACCCATCGCCTCGGTATGCGAAATGAGGTGCGCGATGACCAGTCGAGCAGCAGCAGCTTGGCTCCCCCCGGGCTGTCGTCGACGATGTGCGGCGGCGGTTGCTCGACGCCGGGCGCCTTGCCAGCGAGCATCAGCCGTCCGCCGCGGCCGCCATACCAGCCCATGCGGTACACCGCATACGAAATCGCCCCATCGTGCGAGCCGACGAACAGGTGTACTGCCTGTCCGGGCAGGTAGCTCGGACTGTCGGTGAATGCGGCGATGGCGCTCGGCCGGGGATGGGCGATGTACCACGATCGCGTGCCCGGGAGGCTGTTTTCCGCGGCGACGGCTCCACGCCCGCCCGGGCGAGCACTACCCGCGCCGAGAACGCCCGGCGAAGCGAGCGCCAGGACCGCAGCTGCGAGTCCGACCGCGCCGGTGGCGCGGAGACCTCTCGGCCTACGGTCCGTCGGTCTCATCAGCTGAGAGATTGCCAGCCTCAGCCAAGCCGCGACCCTGAATCGACGCAGGCCAGAGCGCCGCCACAGGCCACCCGAGTGAGCCCTCGAGCTTCAACCCCGGCGAGGCGATATCCCGACGTGGAGCTCCACCGCTGCGCGGGAACGCTGTTCGATGCGACTGTCGTCGCAGCGTTCGCGTACGTCATCGAGCACCTACAGCCCGAGCTCCGCGCTGCATTACTCCGAGCGCGACCCCGCGCCAGCGACTACCCTGAGACGCAGGCGCTGCACGTGCCGCACGCCGCGGTGCCGCGCACTGCCACGTCAGCGCTCTGTCTTCTACAGCTGGCGACGACCGCAGCCGGGCCTTTCGCGTTGCCTCCACTTGCTGTGGATCCTCCTTGGAGAGACGCAGAGACGAGGCGCCATGGTGCCTACACGCGCCACGGGCCAGTTCGATGGTCGGGACAGGACAGTCACTGCCCACCCGCAAGCAACGACTCCGCGGCGAGCCGGGGACAGGGCTCGCGTGCCGCAACTCCGCCTCCATCTGTCCGCGACGCCCGAAGAGGTGCCGTTCGCGCGCGCCGCGATCACACGGCTGTGCGAGCAGCTCGAGCTGGACGACGAGCGCACGGAGCGGATCCGCCTCGCGGTCACCGAGGCGTGCACCAACTGCGTCGTCCACGCCTATGAAGGCCGGGCCAACGCGCCTACGTACGTACTTTCGGCGCACGCCGACCAACAGGAGCTGAGCGTGGTCGTGTGCGACCGGGGCGTCGGCATTTCCAACGCGCGTCCGAGCGAGCACGACGGTCTCGGGCTTCCCCTGATCCAGCAACTGGCAGACGGCGCGGAGGTCTCGCGCCGTCTCGGCGGCGGCACGAGCGTCGCCATGCATTTCAGACTGCAGTCGTAGTCTCGCGCCGAACCGACAACACGAACGTCGATCATGCGTTCTGATGCTATCGTTATAGACAGGACGGGGTCCCAAATGCTGGCCCCCTGTGCGGCCCCAATCTTCCGGCCGACATCTGCGCTCGAAGCGAGCGCCTCACCGGAGGTGGAGGCAATGACAGTTCGATTTGGCGTCGAGGTGGGTCGTTCCCATCAGCCCGCCAGTCTGGCGCTGGTCGGGGAGCTCGACCAGGCAGGCGTCGCGGAGCTCGAGACCATGTTCCGCTGGGTCGGAGCGACGCGCGGCGAGCCAAACGTCCTGATCGACGTCAGCGCGCTGGAGTTCTGCGACAGCGCGGGATGGCACGCACTCGAACGCTGCCGCGCCGCCGGGGCCACGCTGCTCGGCTCGCCGCCCTGCCTGCGCCGGCTGTTCTACCTGATGAAGCACGCCCATCTCCTGCCGGCCGACCTGCACGAGCTGCGCGGACTCGAGCGGTCGGCAGACGGACGCCCGGCCGATCGGCCCATCCAGGCGGCCTGAGAACTGGTTTTCAAAGGTCGCGTTGGTGGTCGGGGCTCGAAGCGAGCGGGAGCGGATCCCGGCTCGAAGATCCGGTTGGAACCTTTTCGAGACCCACCCGGTCGAGCTCGGCGTCGCGACCGATGAGCGTGCTCGTCTGCGCAGCTCTCGCCAACACCCCTCCCACAGGAAGGCTCATCGTACGGCGGCGAACACACGCGCGACTCAGCGCACTCTGACGGCGTAGCTG
>JALYLC010000834.1 GCA_030774435.1 Actinomycetota bacterium | reverse complement strand
CGCCGACGACGACCATCTGATGCGAGCCGGGCTCGCCGAGCTCCTCAACGCGGACCCCGAGATCGAGATCGTCGGCCAGGCCTCCACCGGTCGCGAGGCAATCGAGCGAGCGCGCCGCCTCGCGCCCGACGTGGTTCTGATGGACGTCCGCATGCCCGACCTCGACGGCATCGCCGCCACCCGCGAGCTCACACGCGCAACCACCGACACGAGGGTCCTCATCCTCACCACCTTCGAGCAGGACGACTACATCTTCAGCGGCCTGCGCGCCGGCGCCTCGGGCTTCCTGCTCAAACGCACGCGACCCGAAGAACTGCTCGCGGCCGTCCACACGATCGCCGCTGGTGACTCCCTGCTCTCGCCATCGGTCACCCGGCGCGTGATCGACCGCATGGCCCAGCAACCGACGCCCGAGCTCGCAGGCCAGGCCAAGCTCGACGAGCTCACGCCGCGCGAGCGCGAGGTGCTCACCCTGATCGCGCGCGGCCTCTCCAACCGCGAGATCGCCGCAGCGCTCACCGTCGAGGATTCGACGATCCGCACGCACGTAAAGCGGATCCTGATGAAGCTCGAGCTACGCGACCGCGTTCAAGCCGTGATCTTCGTGTACGAGAACGGCGTGAATCGCCCAGGTGCATCTCTGCCCGCGCCCCAGTAGTCGGAGCGGCTCCGAGGCGCTCTATCTCAGTCGTCCCCGCCCGCCAAGCGCGCCGCGTCGCCCAGGTTGAGCTGCCTTCGAGGAACTGAATCGTCGGGTCCGCGCGTGTATGCCTCTGTGCGGCGGGACCAGGCGGCCAGCAGCGCGCCGGCAGCCATGAAGCCGATGGCGAAGAGCTGCGGCTGGGTGAGGCCGGCTACGACGGGGTCATTGATGCGGATGAACTCGACCAGGAAGCGCTCCAGTCCAGCCAGCAGCAGATAGAGGGCGAACAGCTGGATCGGTCCCGCGCGCCGCCGGAAGCGCCACAGCAGGCCAAAGATCGCGAGGCTTGCGAGCGTCTCGTAAACGGGCGTCGGGTGGACCCGTTGGGTCGTGGGGACTTCGCCGTTGGGGTAGCTCATGGCCCACGGCAGGTCGCTCGGAGCGCCGTAGGTTCCGTCGCCGGCGAGCTGGCAAGCGATACGTCCGAGGCCGTAGCCGAGGGGAAGGGCGAGCGCGCCGGCGCCGAGCAGGTCGGACAGCTCCACGCGCGTGATCCTCACCACACCCAGCACGGCCAGCGCGCCGCCCAGGACGCCTCCGTACCAGGTGAAGCCTGCGCCCGAAAACAGGTCCGGGGCCTGGTGGTCACCTGCGTGCTCGGCGAACCAGTAGAGGCGGGCGCCGACCAGCCCACCGACTCCGGCGGCGCTCACGAGCGGGGCCGCCGCGTCGCCTCGGCCGCTGCGCCGCTCCAGCTCCTTGCGCAGAAGCACCCACGCTGCGACGAAGGCGAGCGCGACCACCACGCCGTAGCTTCTGACCTGCAGTGAGCCGAGCTCGAAGAGAACCGGCCGCATCAGGGCCGGGGCTGGCGGCAGTCGCGCATCAGGAGCAGCGTACTATGCGGCGTAGTAGATGCCACGACGGTTCACACGGCGACTCACCTTCAGCCTGGCGACGGCGCTGGCCGCGGCAGCCGCTCTCGCGGCCTGCGGCTCAGACGACTCGAGCCCGGGCGACGCCGCCCGCGCGGCCCCTCCGGGCTCGGGCGAGCCTCTGGCTCAGATCCGAGCCGAGGCGAATCAGCTGCTCGACGGTGGGCCGGCGGCGTTCAAGGCGCGACTCGCGACGCTGAGCGGCCATCCCGTGATCGTCAATCAGTGGGCCTCGTGGTGCGGCCCGTGTCGCTACGAGTTCCCGTTCTTTCAGAAGCTGGCGAACAAATACGAGGGGCGGGTCGCGTTCCTCGGTGTCGACTCGCGGGACAGCCGTGGCGATGCTGCGGCGTTCCTGAAACGCCATCCCGTGCCCTACCCCCACTACTACGACCAGGATGCGTCGGTCGCGCGGGTGTTCCGCGGCGGGCGATCGTGGCCGACGACCGCCTTCTACGGCAAGGATGGTCAGCTCGTGTTCACTCATCAGGGCTCCTACGCCACAGAAGCCAAGCTCGATCAAGAGATTCGAAGGTACGCGCCGGATGGTTGACGCACCGAACCTTCTGCTGGCGTTCGCGGCCGGCCTCGTGTCCTTCGTGTCACCGTGCTGCCTGCCGCTGGTGCCCGGCTATCTCGCGACGGTCTCGAGCACGCAGCCGACCGAGCTCGGGCGGGGGATCGACTTTCGGGTTGTGAGCCGCAGCCTGCTGTTCGTCGCGACGTTCTCGCTGATCTTCATCCTGCTGGGCTTGGGCGCCACCGCGATCGGCGCGTTCCTCTTCGATAACCAGCCGCTGCTGAACAAGGTGGCCGGCGTAGCGATCATCGCCCTGGGATTGCTGTTCTTCGGCTCGGTCTTTGTCACGCGGCTGAATCGCGACTGGCGTCCCGATGCGCTGATCGAGAGGGCCGGCCGCGGCGGTCCCGTGGTGGCCGGCGCAGCCTTCGCTGTGGCGTGGACACCGTGCGTCGGGCCGACACTAGGCGCGATCCTGGGGCTCGCCGCGACCACCCAGGGGACGGCGGAAGGCGCGCTCTTACTGGGCGTGTACTCTGCGGGCCTGGCGCTGCCATTCCTCTTCGCGGCGGTCGCTTTCAACTCCGCAACGCGGGCATTCGGGTTCTTCAAGCGCCACTACGCCGCGATCCAGGCCGGCGCGGGCGTCGTGCTCATCGCGATGGGGGTCCTCGTGCTCACCGGAGAGCTGTTTCGGATGAACATCGAGGTTCAGCAGTTCCTCGACCGCTACGACCTCAACTTCTTCAAGAGCATCTGATCCGCCCGATGCCGCGCCAGCGGTGCGCTATCTACTATGCTGCATCGTAGACAGTGGCTCAGTGGAAGGGAACGACGATGGGGACGGTCTTGGTAGGTGCCGCGGCGCTTGCGTGCCCGGTCGGGATGGGGCTGATGATGTGGTTCATGGGCCGTGGAATGCGCGGCCAGCGCGCGGAGCGCACGCCGGGCTCGATCGACACGTTGCGTGAGGAGCACCGGCGTCTTGGTGCGGAGATCGATCGCCTCGAGGGGTCCGACCGGCCGGTGAGTGAGGCTCGGCGGTGACGACGGTCATCGCGGCGTTCGTCTTCGTTGTGGTCCTGGCTTGTCCAGCGCACATGCTGTGGCAGATGGGGCGCGGCAAGTCGGCCAGCTGTGCGCCCGGGCGCAGCGCGGTCGACGAGGTCGGTCAGCGCCAGGCGCAACTCGCCGAGCAGGTCGCCCGGATGGCTGCAGAGCGGGGCTAGGCTTTGGCGGTGGCGACGCATGGCGAGATGGAGGTTCCTCCGCCCCTCCACGAGCTCGAGTCGGAGGTGATGGAGCTGATGTGGGAGCTCGGCGAGGCGAATGTCCGCCGGGTGCTCGGTGAGCTCAATGCGCGCGCTGAGAAGCCGCGTGCGTATACCACCGTGATGACGATCATGGCCCGGCTCGACCGCAAGCGCCTGCTCTCTCGCCGGCGCGAGGGTCGCACGGACGTCTACGTGGCGAACCTCAGCCGCGAGGAGTATCTCGCGGCGCGCGCGCAGGCCGAGGTCAGCGCGGTCGTCGCGCAGTACGGCGACGAAGCATTGGTGCACTTCGCGCGGCAGATGGACAGCCTCGACCCTCAGCGGCGCGAGCGGTTGCGCCGGCTGGCTAAGCGTGACCCGGGCTAGGTTCGTCTTCGCGCTGCAGGCGACGCTCGGCGTCGCGGCCGCGGCGGTGGTCGGGCTTGCCTTGGTCGTGAGCCTGACCGGCGTCAGCTTCGCCGTGCCCTCAGCCCAGGCGCTGGCGGCTGCGTGTCAGGACTTCGCGTTGCCTGAGGTGACGCCGCTCTCGCTCCTGGGCCTGGCGCTCGGGAGCTTCGCGGTGGCGGTGTTGTGGCTCGCTGCGCGTTCGGCGATCCGGCAGCTGCGCGCGTCGCGCCGCTTCGTCGCCCGATTGCACGTGCATGACGACGGTCCAGCAGGGTCAATCGTCTTCGACGACGCGGCACCACGGGCGTTCTGCGCGGGCCTGCTGCGGCCGCGGGTGTACGTGTCGAGTGGCGCATTGCGCTCGCTTGACTCCGAGGAGCTCGGCGCCGTGCTCGCTCACGAGGCGCACCATGCTCGGCTGCGCGATCCGCTGCGAGTGCTGATCGCCCGGACGCTCAGTGACGCGCTGTTCTTCCTACCAGCCGTGCGTCGCCTGGCCGATCGCTACGGCGCGCTGGCCGAGCTCGCCGCCGACGAAGCGGCGGTGCGAGCGCGCGGCACCCAGCCCCTGGCTTCGGCCCTGCTCGCGTTCGAGCAAGCCGACCCGGCGGTGGTC
>JALYLC010000833.1 GCA_030774435.1 Actinomycetota bacterium | reverse complement strand
GGGTACAGCAGGTCGTCGTCTTCCAGATCCCGCCCCCGTCCTGAGCGAGGTAAGCGACACTCGTGTTGTTGGGATCGAACGCGATCGCGCTCACACGGCCGGAAACGAGCCCGAACGTGAAGCACGGCGCCTGGCAGCCGGTGCTCACCTGCGGCTGCGGGCCGAGCGGCCTCGCCGCCGCGAGCGCCTTGATCGACTGAGTGGCGTGGGAGCCCTTGGCCGATCCGACGCCGGAGCTCCGCCAGGCCTTGTAATGACCCTGCGGGATGCCGGTTTTGATCAGCTTCGCCTTCTTGGCGGCTGCGGTAACCCAGCGCTGGTTGAAGCGACCGGTCGGATACGTCAACCGGGTTTGCCAGAACTGCTCGACCTTCGTGAGGGAGACCTCGCCGGGCTCGCCGCCGCCGGGCGAGTACAGGGCGCTCTGAAGCGCTGTTGCCCGGGCGCTCGATTGGTGCGATCCACCCAGAACCAGGGTGAACGCGAAAGCCACGCCGATAACGATCGGCACGGCGCTCAGCCGGGCCAGGCGGGCAAAAGAGAGGTGCCGTTTCTGCGGGAGCTTTCTCCGCAAGCTCAACCTGTCGCTCATGATCGATCCTTTCCCGGTAGCTTCACCACTGTGGGTGGTGCCTCTCTGATTAAATAACACCACTTGGCGGGGTGTCAAGTCTGCGTAATTCGCACGGCTCGGGCCGCAGCAAAGCTGCGCAAACCTCATGAACTCATTGCGACCGAGGAAGGTTGTCGCCGTGCGGCTACTGGTTGTTGAGCACGACGAGCCGGACCTGAGAGGCCGTAATCATCTGATCAAGGTTGAACGTCCGGTTGATGAGGTTCCGCGCGAGGCGGCTCGCCGCGGCCTCGGTTATTTCGGTTGTAGCCGAGCTGCAGAAGTCGTTTCCGAACTGGCGCGGAGGAGGAAGCGCTGCCGCAGTCGCGGCGGCGAAACGGCGGTCCATCTGTCCTCCTCCCTTCGTGCGCATCAATCGCGTCGGCGGCGATTTGCCGGACGGGACGCCAATGGATGCCGCTACGGCTGGACCGTCGTGCTCTCGCTCGAGGAGTTGTTGGCCGTGTTCGGGTCGGGTGGCGACACGGCCGTCACGGAGGCGGAGTTCGTAATCGTGCCCTTCGAGGTCGGCTTGACGACGATCGTGACGGTCGCCGTGCTCCCACCGGGCAGGTCGCCGAGAGAACAGGTGACGATTCGCCTTTCGGGTTTTGCGCTGCAACTGCCCCGAGTCGTCGCGGCCGATCCGAACCCCGCATTCTTGGGCAAGTTGTCGTTGAGCGTCACGCCGGTAGCAGCCGAGCCGCTGTTGCCGACCGTGATCGTGTAGGTCAGGTTCTGGCCGGTGTGCGCGGGGTCGGGCGAATCGGTCTGCGTGACCGAAAGGTCCGCCGACGGGTTGACGGTCGTCGTCGCAACCGCGGTGTTGTCTGCGGAATTCGGATCGCGCTCGCTCGCCGTCACCGTCGCCTGGTTGACAATGCTTCCGGCAGCCGCCGGCCTCGTCTTGATCGTCACGGCCGCGGTGCTCCCGCTGCTGATCGTCCCAAGGTTGCAGCTGATGGTGGCGGTTCCCGAGCAGGTCCCCTGGCTCGTGCTCGCCGAGACGAAGGTGGGCCCTGAGGGGAGGCCGTCGGTGAGGACGACTCCGGTCGCCGCCTGGGGCCCGGCGTTCGCGACCGTCAAGGTATAGGTCAGCAACTGGCCGGCGAGGACAGGGTCAGGAGAATCCGTCTTCGTCAGTGAGAGATCGGCTGACGGGAAATTGGCGTTGTAGGCGCGAGCGACGTCGATCAGGTTGAAGGGAATGCCACCGACGCCGACGAACGGCGGGAAGGGGCTCGTTGCCTGCGCTTGCGTCATCGTGCTTGCGGTCACGCTGTAGAGCGTCTGGTCGAGAGGCTCGGCGCTCGGCAAGAGACTCACCTGGGCGAGCGGAACGTCGATGGTGATGGTCCCCGGCGCGCCCCTGACGACCGAGCAGGCACCTTGCGCGGTGATCTGCGGATAGCCGGGGTACGTGAGCATCGGGCCGACGGCCGCACCTGATGGCGCCGTGGCGGTCTCGCCCAAGTAGCACGTCGCGTCCGCTCCCTGGTACGACTCCGCGTAGACGAAGAAGTTCTTCCCGCCCGTCTGACACGCACTCTGCAGTGTCGTTTCGGTGCAACTCTCCGATGCCGGCACGAGCCATTGCGTCAGCCAGACGAGATCGGTGTCGCTCGCGGGCAACCCTGCGGGCGGAGCGACGCTGGTCAGGTCGTTGATCGTCATCTTCACGCGGTAGCACGGCGTGCCCGCGGGATGACAATTGGCGGGATCCGGCTTCGCCATGCTCGAGTCGAGAATGTCGAGATTGGCGAGGTTGCTCGCTCCCTGGGTCCCGAGCGCGTCGAACCTTCCGTCACCGGATGGATCGGTCGCCGCGTTGATGAGGATCGGATCGCCCGCGGGCGCGGGGCCACTCGAGAAGAGACCCATCCCGCCGTTCTGGCGCACGTACATGCCGTGCGTTGCCAGGAGCCCGCCGGCGACGCTGTTGGAGTCGGCATAGGCGATCTGAGCCTCGCCCTTGCTCCCGATGCGCATCTGTAGGAAGTCTCCGAGGTTACGGGGGCCGCAGAGCCCGCCGATGATCGTCTGCAGGCCTCCCTTGTGAACGTAGTGCTGGCTCGCGAGAATCGGAGGCGTGAAGGTCGGCGTCGCCGCGTGTGCGTTCAGGGTCTGCACCATGTAGACGCTCCAGGTCCCGCTCGTCACCGCGTCCGGCCCGCCGAGGGGCGTGCCGGTGGTGGGGTTGTTCGGATTGGGCGGCGCGCCGGGGCCGCAGGTCGGGTCGTTGGGGTTCGCGGTCGCCGTTGTGCCGTACCAGGCGATGTCGACGCGTCCGTCATCCCCCGCCGCCGGCCAGGCGTAGACGTTGTTGTGTAGACCCGGCGTCGGGATCGTGATCGGCGTCGACCAGTGGCTGCCGTCGTCGGTCGAGTAGCTGTACTTGAGCACGGTATCGCCGGTTATGTAGCCAGTGGCGGCCTCGACCGGCGCCTGCTCCCAGACGGCATACAGGTTGCCGCTCCGGTCGATCGCGAGATTCGGAAAGTTACCGGCGGTCTTGAAGCCCGGGAAGCTCGCCACGGGCAGGTCGACGCAGCTCAACCCGCGCGGGTCGATGAGGAACGAGACGTTGGAGCAGCGGGCGACCGCGATCGCGTCGAGGAAGGCGGAGTCGTGGACGACGAAGATGTTGTGCGACGTCGGGCTCACCTCGACGTTGCCCATGATCCCCTCGGCGCAGGGATCGAGCAGCCCCGTCGTGACAGCGAATCCAGGAGCGAACTGCACACCGGCGGTCGACTCCGCACCCGTCACGGGGGAGCGGTAGACGACGAGCGTGTTATTGCCCTCGTTCGAGCTGCCGCAGACGGGTTGGTCGCGACC
>JALYLC010000832.1 GCA_030774435.1 Actinomycetota bacterium | reverse complement strand
ACTTCGACCCGTTCGCCGACCTGCCGGCGGCGGTGGCGCGCCTGAAGCAGGTGGCGACGCGGTTCCTGGTGGTCTCGTTCGACACCGACTGGCGGTTCGACACCGCGCACTCGCTCGACATGGTTCGCGTGCTTCAGGGTGCGCAGGTGCCGGTCACCTTCGGCGAGATCGCCTCGCCGCACGGCCACGACTCGTTCCTGCTGCCGGTGCCCGAGTACCACCGTACGGTGGCGGCATTCGTCGAGCGGATGCGACGCGAGGCTTGCGCCTGATGAGGCCGGATCTCGAGATCGTGGCCGGCATGGTCCCGGCAGGCTCGCGGGTGCTCGATCTTGGTTGCGGCGACGGCGCGCTGCTGGCGCACCTGATCGCCGAGCGCGACTGCTACGGCCACGGAGTCGAGATCGACGGCGACGCGGTGCTCGCCTGCATCGCAGCGGGAGTGCCGGTGACCGAGGGCGCCATCGAGAACGTGCTGCGCGACTTCGCAGACGGTGCCTTCGACATCGTGCTGCTGTCGTGGACGCTGCAGACCACGCGCCGCCCCGCCGCGGTCGTGGCCGGGATGATGCGCGTCGCCGCGGTCGGCGTCGTCTCCTTCCCGAACTTCGCGCACTGGCGGCTGCGGGCCGGCCTGGTGCTGCGCGGCCGCATGCCGAGCTCGCTGGCGCTCCCGCAGTCCTGGGACGAAACGCCCGACATCCACCCCTGCACGCTCGCCGACTTCGAGTCCCTGGTGACCACGCTCGACCTCGGGGTCAGCGAGCGCATCCTCCTCGGGCCGGCCCGCGGATACGCCGGCGCGGCGGCGAGCGTGCGGCCCAACCTCCTGGCCGCCGCCGCGGTCTACCGCCTCGCGCGAACCGGAGACGCCCCGCCAGCGTAGAGGGGGCGTCACTCTGCGAAGGAGTTCACCGTGCGCTCGATCCGCTTCACCGCCGTGCTCGCCCTGGGGGCTGCTGCGCTCGCTGCGCCCGCTGCTGCCAGCGCGGCCGCGCCGATCAAGGTCAGCGAGAAGGAGTTCAAGATCTCGGGCGTCCCGAAGACGCTCAAGCACGGCGTCAAGTACACCGTCACGCTCACGAACAAGGGCACGTTCCGGCACGACATGCTGTTCGACGGCAAGGGCGTCCACGACGTCGGGATTCACAACGCGCACGCGGTCGCCCCGGGCAAGAAGGCGACGTTCACCGTCACCTTCCCGAAGGCCGGCACGTTCCGGTTCTACTGCGCCATCAAGGGCCACGCCGCCAAGGGCATGCACGGCACGGTCAAGGTCACGTAGGGCGCCCGGCGCTCCTGCGCCGTCACGCCTTCTTGGCTCCGACGGCGTCGAAGCCGATGTGGATCTCGGCCTGCTCGCCGGGGCCGCTGAACATGCGCGGATTGTCCGGAACGGACCAGGGCGCTCCGATCTCGTCCGGTCGGAGCGCCCTGGGCGATGCCTGCAGCTGATCCCAGAGCGCCGCCGCCGAGGCGGATCCGGGCGCGACCGGCTGACCGTCGACCTCGCTGATCGTCGCCGCGCGGCCGTACCAGTGATTCGACACCTTGCGCGTCCCCGTCACGAAGCGCGGGTGCCCGGTCTTGATGACCGTGACGACGATCTGATGGCGCCGTGCGATCCACGCCAGCAGCTCGACGAGTCGCCGGTCGGCGACGCCGCGCGCGACGTCGTCTGCGGCTGCGGGCGAGAACGCGATCGCATCGCTCGCAAGCAGGCTCTTTGGGGTCGCGGCCAGCGCGCTGCCGAGTTGCGGGGACGCGGAGGGCGAGGTCGGCGCTCCGGGAGGCGCAGGCGTCGACAGGGAAGCCTGCTCGGACTGCCTGAGCAGCCCGCAGGCGGAGCTCATGCCGAAGCGCGCCGCGCGGCGCAGAACGGTCTTGCGGTAGGAGTGCAGCGCGTTGTAGCGCCACAGGGCGCGCGGCCAGAGATGCTCGGCACCAGCGTCGGCGGCGATCTTGGCGGCTGCAGCGGCAATCTCGTCGTCGGGATCGTCCATGCGGTAGGGCGGATGCCCCGAGGACTTCCGCCAGATGCCCCAGGTGCCGCCGAAGCCCTGGTCGCCGGCCGAGTCCACGCGCTTCGCCGCCCTGTTGGAACCGGCCTGGAACTGCATCGGGCCGAGCACGCCGCGCGTGTGCGGGACGTACGCGCGGGGGTCGCGCCCGTGACGCGACTCGACCGATCCGACCGCGGCCAGCAGCTGCCAGGGCACCGCGTAGGCGCTGCCCCACTTCTGGTACAGCGCGAGGTAGCCCGGCGGGATGCTGGCGACGGCGGACGCGCGCGTCACGCTCGTGGTGCAGGCACCCTGCGCGGTTGCCGGGGCGGCAACGGCGCAGACGGCGAGAACGACGCCGGTACGCGTGAGGACACCGCTTCGCACATCTCCTTTTTCGGCAGCGGCCATGCCGAACTTGAGAGGCAGTGTCCCCCGTTCGAGTGATGCGGATCCCCCGCAGTTCCGGCACGACCCCGCCGATGATCACAGCGTGGCGCCCGACCGTGCATTCACGAGCGGTGGACACGACCGGCTGGCCGAGCGCAGCGTCGTCATCGCGATCGTCGCGCTGCTGGCCGTGGTCGCGGGCGTCTCGATCTGGGCCCAGCGCGAGACCTCCGGCGGAATGCGCAGCGCGACTGCGCACGTGCGCGCGCTGCAGGCGGCCGGCACGAGCGCGAGCGAGTTCGCCGCGGCGCCGACCAACCCGGCCAAACGCCGCGCCGTCACGCGCGCGCTCACGCGCCTCGTTGGGCT
>JALYLC010000831.1 GCA_030774435.1 Actinomycetota bacterium | reverse complement strand
CCTCTACCTCTCGTACTACGCCGGCACGGCGGCCGGCGCATCGATCGCGCTGTGCCTCGTCGGCGCGTACCTGGTTGCGCTTGCAGCCGACGCCGCCCTGCGCTGAGAGCGCATTTCTTGGCGGTTGCCCAGGGGCCTGCTCGCCGCTCTGAGATAGACTCGCCCGCGAGCTTGACGGACGATACGAGCATCGCGAGTTTGCTTGCGCCGGTGCTCGACCGGTATCGAACGTGGTGTCGCGCGGAGGGGGTTGCGTGTCGCGTGTGAGCGTCGAGTTGTTACCGGACGCACCTGCCGCCGAGGTGCTGACGGCGATTCGGGCTGCCGATGATTCCGCGATCGATACGGTCTTTTGCGTTGATGAGATCTATCACCGCGATGCCTGGGGGCTCTTGGCGGCCGCTGCACGCGAGACCAACCGTGTTCGCCTGGCGGTGGGTGTCGCGCACGTGACGTTGCGCGACCCGCTGCTGGTTGCCCAGCAGCTGGCAACGCTCGACGAGCTCTCGCACGGCCGCGCCGCAGCCGCGTTCTCGGTTGGTAATTTCGCGATGCTGGAGCAGTTCGGGCGCGACCCGGCTGAGCTCCACCCGGTGCGCAGATTGCGTGAGGCGCATCGGGCGATGCGATCGCTCCTCGACACCGGTGCGGTCGAGCTCGACGGCGAATTCTTCCGATACCGCGGGGTGTTCACCGTTGCGCGGCCCGTGGCACGCCGCGTGCCGCTGCTGTTGGGCGCGATGAGCGGGCCGCTGGTGCTGCGGCTGGCCGGCGAGGTCGCCGACGGGGTCTACGCCGCCTGTTCGTTCTCGCACGAGGCACTGACGTTTCTCATGGACAACGTTCGGATCGGCGCGGAGAGAGCCGGGCGCGACCTAGCCCAGCTCGACCTCTGCGTCTCGCTCACAGCGGCGGTGGCGGACGATCCTGTTGCGGCCCGCCGCGCGGCTCGTCTGAAGGCCGCCTTCTACCTGCCGTCCATGCCGCAAGCACTGATCGAGCGGCACGGCGTGCCGTTCAATGAGATCAAACCGATCAACGCGGCGTTCGCCCGCGGCGATGTCGCCGAGGCGCTGCGCCGCACGCCGGCCGAGCTCGCCGATCGCTTCTGCGTCGCAGGCACCCCGGAGGAAGTCGCCGAACGGATCAGCCGCGAGTTCCTGCCTGCCGGATTCAACCACGTGTCACTCGCGCTCGCCGACGCCGAAATCCCGCGCGCCTGGGCCGGCACCGAAATCCCGGGCCTGCCCACGCTCTCCGAGCAAGTGAGGCTGATCGCCCATCGGGTGATTCCCCTCGTCACCGGCTGAGGCTTGGCTCCATCCACCCCAGCCACACACGCTCATTCCGAAATGCGCTCTCGCCCCGCCGGGAGGGCGGAGCTGCGGTCCTGAACCAGCAGCGGCTCCACTCCGCCCGCGCCGATCAGGAACGAGCGCTCGACGTGCACGGCGTAGTGCCCCGGCCACTCCAGCGGCACCTCGAGGTTGATCACCATGCCGGGCTCGAGCGCCTGGTCGACCTCCAGGTCGACGATGTCGTCGGCGAGCCGCAGCTCGGTCGGCGGCCCGATGAACGGCAGCTCGCGCGGCTCGAGGCCGAGTCCATGGCCCTGCGGGGCCGAACGCTGGGCGAGCGTGCCGTCCACGACGGCGCGCATGGCGGCGTACACGGCCGAGACGCGCACCCCGGGCCCGAGCAGTGCGGCTCCGGCTTCGAGGCAGGTGCGCACGAGGTCGTAGCGCTCGGCGGCCTCGCCCGCCAGTGGCTCCAGCGCCAGCGTCACTCCGGTGTCGGAGACGCACGAGCGGTAGAGGCAGCCCACGTCGAGCAGCAACACGTCGCGCTCCTGCACCGCGTAGCTCGAGACCGTGGCGATGCCGAGGCCGAAGGGATCGATCGCGACGTGCTCGAGGTCGGCGCCGCCCGCGGCCACCTCGCAGCGGAAGACCTGCGCGAGCTCGGCGAGCGTTCGCCCGGGGGCGGCCGCCGCCACCATCGCGTGCAGCGCGCCCTCGGCGATCTCGGCGGCTCGGCGCGAGCGCGCGATCTCGTCGGCCGTCTTGACCATGCGAACGAGGCGCAGCAGCACCGAGCCGTCGCCGAGCTCATGGCCCGGCAGGAGGGCGCGCAACGCGTCGAGCTCACCGGCGGCCAGGCCCGCGGCCTCGACGGCGACACGGCCCCCGTGCGGGACGGCTCGTGCGATCGCCGCGGCCACGGCCTCGAGAGGACCGACGTCGGCGCTCCTGCGCGCCAGCAGGCGCGCCATGCCGCGGAATTCCTCGGGCACGCCTTCTGCCTCCGCCGGCTCGAAGCCGCCGCCCCCGTAGACCTCGATCCCGCCGGTCCACGCGGGAGGCGCCGTGGCGACAGTGGCGGCGTGTGCGATCAGCGTCCGCTCGCCCGCGGCCGTGGCCAGGGCGAACGAGCGGAAGAGCAGCTCGGGGCCGCCGCCCGGCACCATGTGGTACCTGCGGAAGGTGGTCTCGAACGAGCTGCGATGGTCGGTCAGGTAGTCGACGCTCAGCGGGGCGGCGGCCACGACGGCGTCGACGCCCATCTCCTGCAGGAGCGCCCGCGCACGGGCCTCGTTGAACAGCATCGGCGCGCTCCTGGTCAGTAGGTGTGGCTGCCGCCGGCGTTCATGGCCAGGTTGCCGCCGTCGGCCGGGAGGATGGCCCCGGTGATCAGCGAGGCGGCGGGGGACGCCAGGAACACGACGGGCAGCGCGATCTCCTCGGGTTCTCCGAGCCGGTCGAGCGGGATGCCCGCCCGGATGCGGTCCATCAACGCCTGGTCGAAGTCCGGGTGCCGCATGCGCTCGCGGAAGCCCGGGGTGAGGATCTGGCAGGGCGCGACGGCGTTCACGCGGATCCCGAACTTCGCCCACTCGACGGCCATCTCGCGCGTCATCTGATTGACGCCGCCCTTCGACACGCTGTAGGCGAAGTTGCGCCTGCCCATGCCGCTCTGCCCGGCGATCGAGCTGATGTTGACGATGCTGCCTCCGGTGCCACGCGCGATCATGCGGCGAGCCGCCTCGCGGGCACACAGGAAAGTGCCGGTGAGCGTCGTCTCGAGGTTGAACTCCCAGTTGGCGAGCGTGAGCTCGTCCGGGCGATCGTGCCGGGCGGCGAAGGCCGTGTTGACGAGCAGGTCGACCGGACCGAGCTGCGTTTCGGCCTCGTCGAAGAGGCGGCGGACGTCATCCTCGAGTCGCACGTCGCCGACCAGGCTCGCGCTGCGCGCCCCCTCGCTCTCGAGCTTCGCCAGCGTCACGGACAGCGCAGCTGCGTCCAGCTCGACTGCCGCCACGGACGCCCCGGCACGGGCGAGCGCGAGGCACGTCGCCCCGCCGATTCCGCCGCCGGCGCCCGTCACGAGGGCCACCCGGCCATCGAGTCGGAACGGATCGGGCAGGGCGTCGCCAGGCATCGCGGCGGCATGCTAGGCACGTCCGTCGCGGCGCGCAAGCCGCATTTGTCACACCCGTGGCGCGCTCGGCTACACTCGCCCCCGCTTCGTCAGACGAGAGGGCGCTGGGAGAAGATGCGCTGCGCAGCGTGCGTCCGGGATGACCCCCGTGAGTGAGAGAATCGGGCTCGGAAGCCTGCCCTCCGACGGGAAGCTCTCGCGCAGCGCGCACTCGCTGAGGGTCGTGCACGCCCTGCGGGAGGCCATCGTCTCGGGCCGCATGGCGGCCGGCGCGCCGCTCGTCGAGACTGCGATCGCACGCGATCTCAACGTCAGCCGAGGGCCCGTGCGCACGGCGCTGCACGAGCTGCACGCGCAGGGCCTCGTCGAGATCACCCCGACCGGTCGCAGCTCGGTCGTGGGCTTCGACCACGACCGCCTGCTCGACCTGCTCTCGGTGCGCTGGCAGCTCGAGTCGCAGGCTGTGCGCTGGGGACTCGAGCGCGAGCACAGCCTCGAGGACGTGTTCGCCGCCTACGCGGCCATCGAGAGCGCCGAGGGAGCCTCGGGCGAGGAGGTCGCCGAGCTCGACATGGCGTTCCACCGTGCGCTCGTGGCGTTCTCGGGCAGCCGTGCGCTGATGAGCGCCTGGAGTGCGCTCGCGCCGGTCGTCACCACCGTCCTGGTCGTCGCCAACCGCCGCACGCAGCTCTCCGCATCGCAGCTCAACGTGCTGGTGCGTGACCTGCACACGCCGATCATCGACGGGCTCCTGGCCGTCGACGCCGAGGAGATCGCGAGGCTTCTGCAGCGGCAGTTCGAGGGCACCGATTACCTGCGGCGCGTGCAACCCGACGTCGCGACGCTCAACCCCGTGACCGTCGCTCCGCCGCATTAGCGCAATCCAAGCGCTATAGCCTTCTCCGCTTGACGCTGTCCTGGTTGGTGGGTATTGTCACCGCCGAAACGGTTAACAGTAAACGGTTAACCGTTTCGGACGGGTGAATTTGATCGAGGATCTCCTCCTAACTCCCACGGAGCTCATCGCCGTCGCATCGGCGATCCTCACGGCCACCGGCACGCTGCCTGAGCGCGCCGATGTGGTGGCGCGATCCCTGGTGGAAGCCAACGTCGCGGGTCACGACTCCCACGGCGTGCTGCGCTTGCCGGCCTATGTCGAGTTCGTCGAGCGGGGCGATGTCGACCCGGCGGCTGAGCCCGCGCTGGTCTACCAGCGCGGTGCGGTGGCTCGAATCGACGGGCGGCGCGGGTGGGGCCAGCTGGCGGGGCAGCTCGCGGCGTCGACCGTCGTTCGCCTGACCCGCGCCCACGGCGTCGGTGTCGTCGCGGTCGACCGCTGCGGGCACGTCGGCAGGCTCGGCGAGTACGTCGAGACGCTGGCCGCCGCGGGCTTCGTCGGGCATGCGCTGTGCAACGCCGAGGCCGTGGTCGCTCCGCCCGGCACGGCGATGCGCGCCCTCGGCACCAACCCGGTGGCCTGGGCCGTGCCGCGCGCCGACGGCGAGCCGGTGCTCGTCGACTTCGCGACCTCCGAGCTCGCCGAGGGCAAGCTGCAGGTGGCCGTCTCGCGCGGCGAGCAGCTGAGCGTGCCCGCGGTGGTCGACGCCGCCGGCCGGCCCTCGCTCGACCCGGCCGATTTCTACGCGGGCGGCGCGCTCGTCCCGTTCGGGGCGCACAAGGGCTACGCCCTCAGCGTGGTGGCCGAGCTCGTGAGCCGCGGGCTGGCCGCGGACGCGACCGACGACGGCCGCGACACGCCCTACGGCATGCTCGTGCTCGCCATCGATCCCGCAGCCCTCGGCACTGCGGCGGGCTTCCTCGAGGCTGTCTCGAGCTGGTGCCTGGACGTGCGCGCCCGCGCCGAGGCGGCCGGCTCGCAGGTGACGCTCCCCGGCGAGCCCGAGGCGCGCGCCCGAGCCGAGCGCCGGGAACGCGGGGTCCCCATGCCGCCGGCGATCTGGAACTCGCTGCTCGCGCTCCGCGATCGGCTCGAAGGCGCGCTGCCCGCGCCGTTGGAGGCCTCATGAGCACGAACGGCGGCGACCTCGACTTCACGGGCGCGGCCGTGGTGATCACGGGCGCCGCGGGCGGCATCGGCTCGGCCCTGGCCTGGGGATTCGCGTCGCGCGGCGCCGCGCTCGCCCTCCTGGACATCGACGAGGCCGGCGTCGAAGCGCTCGCCGAGGAGCTGCGGATCGGCGGCGCCCGCGTGCTCGCCCGCCGCTGCGACACCTCCAGCGAGGCCGACGTCGTCGCTGCGATCGACGCGGCCGAGCAGGAGCTCGGCGGCCCGCACGTGCTGGTCAACAACGCGGCGCGGGGCAGCCATACGCGTCCGGAGCTGCTCACGCTCGAGGAGTGGAACGGCGTGATCGCCGTTTCGCTCACTGGCTACTTCCTGCTGGCGCGCGAGTGCGGGCGACGCATGCTGGACGCCCGCCACGGGGCGATCGTCAACGTCGCCTCGATCGGCGGCCTCAGTGCGATCGGCCGTGGCAACTTCGCGTACGACGTCAGCAAGGCCGGCGTCGTCGCCCTCACGCGCGAGCTCGCCGTGGAATGGGCCGGCCGGGGCGTCCGCGTCAATGCCGTGGCGCCCTGTCAGGTGCTGACGCCCGGACTGCAGGCGCTGCTCGCCGACGAGCAGTTCGATCACGACGCGCTCCTGCAGCGCTTCCTGGGCGGCATCCCGATGGGCCGCCTCGCGCTGCCCGACGACGTCGTGGGCGCGGTGCTGTTCCTGGCCTCGCCCTCGGCCGCCATGACCACGGGTTCGACGTTGCCGGTCGACGGGGGCAACCTCGCCCTCAACGCCGGCGGGAGCACCAAGTGGTGACGACACTCGCCGCAGCCGTTGCCGGAGGTGCGATGACGAAGCCGGCGTAGGGCCGCATCCAGCAAGGCCCGCTCCCCGCAGGGGAGCGCGGGAAAGGATTCGACTGCAGATGGGAGACGACGTGCACTACCAGGAGGAGAAGCCCGAGCGCACAGGTGACGCGCTCAGCAGGCGCAGCCTGATCGAGAAGGGCGCCATGGTCGCTGCCGTGAGCGCCGTGCCGCTGAAGAAGACCCGCATACTGCGCTCGACGAGCGGGAGCGCTACGACGCTCAAGCTGATGAGCTGGTTCCAGTACGAGCCGGGCCGCCACGAGGCCTGGAACACGATGATGGCCAAGTTCAACAAGAGCCAGAGCAAGTACAAGGTCGTCTGGACGGGCTGGCCGGCCAACCAGTACGAGGATCACGTCAACACGCAGGTCCAGGCCGGCGGCATCGACGCCGACGTCATGACGCTGATCCCCGACCTCGCAGCGCGCCTGGTCAAGCAGGGCAACGTGCTGGCGCCGATCAACTCGATCGTCAAGAAGGTCGGCGTCCACCCGAGCGCCTCGCACAACTACATCCGCAAGAACGGCAACCTCTACGGCATCAGCATCGTCGAGGTCGCGTTCGGCCTGCTTTACAACAAGGCGCTGCTGGCGAAGGCCGGCATCAAGCGGCCGGCGACCGACCCCGAGCAGTGGCTGGCGCAGACCGTCAAGCTGACGACCAAGCCCAACCAGTTCGGCCTCTACTCGCCCAACACCATGGCCGAGCAGTTCTCGTTCTGGTTCACTCTCCAGGACTGGGCCAACGCCTACGACGCCAAGTGGGCGATCGGCAAGAAACCCAACCTCACGGATCCGAAGATCATCAAGACGCTGACCGTCTGGAAGGAGTTCTACGACCAGACCGTGCCGCAGGGCTCGAACGACGCGGCCTCTGCGCGCCTGTTCTCCAACGGGCAGATCGCGCAGGAGCTGATCGTGTCGGCCGCCGTCAACATCATCAAGACGACGGGCCCGAAGATCTTCCCGGACCTGCGCAGCGTCGCTGCGCCCTGGAAGAGCGGCAAGCAGATCTCCCGGCTGCACCCGCTCTCGATCGTCAAGGCCACGAAGAACATGGACGGCGCGGTCGCGTTCGTGACCTTCATGACCGAGCCCGCGAACATGGCGCAGCTCATGCGCGGCTCGCTGGACGTCGTGCCGGCATTCCCCGAAGTCCTGCAGGTCAAGGGCATGAAGGCCTGGCTCGACGGCCAGAAGTGGTCGACCGGCTACCGGGCCATCAAGCCGGTCAGCCAGCTCGACGTCGAGGGCGACTTCGTCTACCACGACACCGAGTTCGGGCAGATCATCCTGACCAACTACCAGCGCGCGCTCACGGGCTCCACGTCTGTCGCCTCGGCGATGGCCGATGCCCAGAAGCAGGCTCAGGCGCTGGCGGACCGCGTCTTCTAGCCGGCGCCAGTCCAGGAAGCCCGTGGCACAGATCAGCCAGACGGCGCCCTCCGTGCCCGCGAACGTCCGTCGTTCGCGGGCACGGCGCGGTTGGCGCCGCTTCCCGTTCGGGTACGTGCTGATCCTCCCGATCGTCGTGTACGAGGGGATCTTCCTGCTCTACCCGATGTACCGGGGCCTCGAGCTCGGGCTCGAGAAGCCGGGCGGCGGCTACGGGCTGCACAACTACGACCGCCTGATCCACGACTCGACGTTCTGGGCCACGGTGCACGTGACGCTCGAGTACACGGCCTTCGTCGTCGTGTTCTCGCTGCTCGTGGGGCTCGGCACGGCGCTGCTCATGAATGCGGCGTTCCATGGGCGCGGCGTGATGCGGGCTGTGCTGACCACCCCCTGGGCGTTCCCGGACGTGCCCACGACGATCGCGTTCCTGTGGATGCTCAACCCCACCTTCGGCGTCGCGAACGTGTTCGCGCGCTGGCTGCCGTGGGTGCACGACAACCCGCAGTGGCTCAACAGCGAGAAGCTCGCGCTCGGCTGCGTGATCGTGATCACGGTCTGGAAGGGCTTCCCCTTCTACGGGCTCGTGATCCTGGCCGCGCTGCAGACCGTGCCGGGAAGCCTGTATGAGGCGGCGCGCGTCGACGGCGCATCCCCATGGGGCCGCTTCCGCTACGTGACGATCCCCGCGATCCTGCCGACGCTCAGCCTGCTCGCGATCCTCTCGTCGATCTTCGCGATCCAGCAGTTCACGCTCATCTACCTCACGACGGGCGGCGGGCCGGTCACGGCCACGAACACGCTCGCGATCGACATCTACCAGCAGGCCTTCCGCTTCTACGACTTCTCGTACGCCTCGACGGTGGCGGCCGCGGGCCTGCTCACCTCGGCCCTCGCTGTGATCCTGTTCATCTTCATCGAGAAGCGGGCCGGCGTCGGAGAGCTCGCGTGAGCGCCGCCACCCCGACAGCCGGGACGACCGTGCGCCGCCGACGGCGCGGAGCGAAGCACTGGATCGGCCGCGTCTCGCTGTACGCGGGCGTGCTCGTGGTCGCCGTCGTGCTGTTCTTCCCGATCTACTGGATGCTCGTGAGCTCGATCCAGCCGCTCAAATACGCGCTGCACTTCCCGCCGCCGCTGTACCCGAAGAGCCTCAACCTCGGCACCTACCGCCAGTTGCTCCACAACCGCCCGGTGGGCACCTGGATCTGGAACTCGACGCAGCTCGCGCTGATGACGACGGCGGTCACGATCGTGCTCGCGACGCTCGGCGCCTACGCCATGTCGCGTTTGCGCTGGCGCGGAAAGCTCGTTTTCGGATTCATGCTGCTGCTGACGCAGATGATGCCCGGGGCGGTGATCGTCGTGCCGGTCTTCAAGATCTTCCGCGAGGCGAACCTGACCGGTCACCTCTGGGCCGTCGCGCTGCTGCACGCCGCCTTCATCCTCCCGATCGGCGTGTGGATCCTGATGCGGCTGTTCTCCGCGCTGCCCGAGGACGTGATGGATGCCGCGAAGGTGGACGGCTCGGGTGACATCGGCGTGCTCTGGCGGATCGTGATGCCGCTCTCGCTGCCCGGGCTCGTGGCGGTCGGCGTCGTGGCCTTTTTCTTCAGCTGGAACGAGTACCTGTTCACCTCCACGCTGATCACGGACGGCAGCTCGATACCGGCGTCGGTCGGCATCGCCACGCTGATCTCGCAGCTCGACAGCCCCGTGCAGCAACTGCTGGCAGCGGGCATCCTCTTCTCGATCCTGCCCGTGCTGTTCTACGCGGGCGTGCAGCGGCTGATCGTGGCCGGTCTGACGGCCGGAGCGGTCAAGGGATGAGCGCGGACCCGCTCGCGAGCTTCCGGCTCGACGGCCGTGTCGCCCTGGTCACGGGCGGCAACGGCGGCCTCGGCCAGGCGATCGCCCTCGGCCTGCGGGCCGTCGGCGCGAAGGTGGTCGTGACGGGGCGCGACGGCGACAAGAACCGCCAGGCGGTCGCAGATCACGGCGCGGATTCGGTGCTCGAGCTCGACGTGCGGGACGAGGACGCCGTCGCGGGCGCTGTCGCCACCGTGGTCGAGCGGCATGGTCGCCTCGACGTGCTCGTCAACAACGCCGGCGTCGGCGGCAGCTACAGCGTGCTCGAGATGTCGCTGGAGGAGTGGCGCCTGCTCGTGGACACCAGTCTCACCGGTTCGTTCCTGTGCGCCAAGCACGGTGCGCGCGCCATGATCGACGCCGCCAACGGCGGCTCGATCATCAACCTCGGCTCCATGTACTCGGTCTTCGGGCCGCCGCGCGCCGTCGGCTACGCCTCGGCCAAGGCCGGCATCCTCGGGCTCTCGCGCGCGCTCGCCGTGGAGCTCGCTCCGCACGGCATCCGCTCAAACGCCATCCTCCCCGGCTGGATCGAGACGGCGATGACGAAGCGCCCGCTCGAGAGCGAGATCGGCTACGAGGTGCGCCGCAAGACGCCGGCGGGCCGCTTCGGGCGCCCGTCCGACCTGGTCGGGGCGGCCGTGTTCCTGGCCTCCGATGCGTCCGCGTTCGTCACGGGCATCGAGCTTCCGGTCGATGGCGGCTACCGCGTGTCCGAGCGGCCGCGCGGCGTCTCGATGGACAATCCGGCGCCGGTCGCGGCGGCGGGCACGTAGCAATGCGGCTGGTCGAGCTCATCACCATCCGCCTGGAGCAGCTGCCCTCGCTGGGCTGGCTCCAGCTCGTCACGGACGAGGGCATCCTCGGCCTGGGCGAGACGTGCCTGCACCTCGACGCGGTCGAGGGCTACCTGCACGAGGTGGTCGCGCCGCGGCTGCTGGGCGACGACCCCCGCGACATCGAGCGCCACGCCCGCCGGCTGTATGACTCGTTCACGGGCTGGGGCGGCAGCGGCGCGGAGACGAAAGGCAATTCGGCCGTCGACGTGGCGCTCTGGGACATCCTCGGCCAGTCGCTCGGGCAGCCGCTCTACCGCCTGCTGGGCGGGCGCTGTCGCGAGAGCATCCGCACCTACAACACCTGCGCGGGCCCGTTGTACGGGCAGGTGCGCGCCGCCGAACCGATCCACAACTGGAACCTCCCGGCCGCCGGCGTCGATCCCGGCGCATACGAGGACCTCGACGCGTTCCTGCACCGCGCCGACGAGCTCGCCGAGAGCCTGCTCGCCGAGGGCCTCACCGCGATGAAGATCTGGCCCTTCGACAGTGCCGCCCTCGCCCACGACGGCCTCTCCATCTCGGTGGACGAGATGCGCGAGGCTCTCGAGCCGTTCGAGAAGGTGCGCACCGCGGTCGGCGATCGCATCGACATCATGGTGGAGCTGCATGCTCTCTGGAAGCCGGGCCCGGCCAAGGCGATCGCTCGCGCGCTCGAGGATTACGAGCCCTACTGGGTCGAGGACGCCGTCAAGCTCGACGACATGCTGGCCGTCTCGCGCTTCATCGACAGCACGCGCCTGCCCTGCACGTTCGGCGAGACGATCGGCACGCGTGCCCGCTACTACGAGCTGCTCGAGCGCTGCGATCTCGGCTACCTGATGCTCGACCTCGGCTGGTGCGGCGGCCTCTCGGAGGCCAAGAAGGTCTCGGCCCTCGCCGAGTTGCATGGCGTGCCGATCGCGCCGCACGACTGCACCGGGCCGATCGGCCTGACGGCGGGGACGCACCTGGCGATCAGTACGCCGAACGCCGTGCTGCAGGAATCGGTCCGGGCCTTCTACAAGGGCTGGTACCGCGACCTCGTCACCGAGCTGCCGCCGGTCGCCGACGGATTCATCGCCCCGCCCGACGGCCCGGGGCTCGGCACGGCGTTGCAGCCGGACCTGCTCGAGCGCGCGGGCACGCGCGTGCGGCGGACTCGACTCGAAGACCTGTGAGGGGGCGCATGTGAACGACGTCGTGATGCCCGAGATCGGCGTGTCGATGGACGAGGGCGTGCTCTCGCGCTGGCTCAAGCAGCCTGGCGACGCGGTCGCCGCGGGCGAGGCGATCGCCGAGATCGAGACCGACAAGGCGGCCGTCGAGCTCGAGAGCCCCGTCGAGGGCGTGCTCGGCCGCCACCTCGTCGCCGAAGGAGCCACGGCACTCGTGGGCGAGACGCTCGTGCGCGTGCTCGCAGTCGGTGAGAGCGAGGACGAGGGGCCGGCGCCTGCGCCTGCCGCGACGG
>JALYLC010000830.1 GCA_030774435.1 Actinomycetota bacterium | reverse complement strand
CAGCGCATCACGCCGAGAGGGCGAACCAGCCATGGCTCCGCTCCTGCAAGAGCTTCTGCGCCCGGGTGAAGCTGGCCTTCAGGATGAAGGGAACCGACATGCTCGCCGCCGATCGCGTCTTTGCTCGAGCGTATGCAGAATTCGCTCGCTGGGCGCGGCCGTGGCCGCAGCCCACGCTCTAGCTCGAGCAGGGCGTGCCGATGCCGACTCCCCCCGTGTCGTGAACGTCCCCCTGCCGTACGAGCGGTTTGTAATCGAGACGAGGCTGACTCCCGGGCAAGTCGCGGAGCGGTTGCGCGAGGTCACTGCGCCGGGCAGGCGCCTGCGCCTTCGCTCGTCCGCCGGCGGCAAGGCTTTCGAGGGGACGGTGAGCGACCTTGAGTTCCGTTTGACGCGCGTCATCGGCTACAGGAACTCGTTTCTGCCAGTCGTTCGGGGCCGGATCGAGGACGCGCCGGATGGGGCTCGCATCGAAGTCTCGATGCGGCTCCATCCCGCGGTCTTTGGCTTCATGGCGCTGTGGTTCGGCTTTCTCACGATCATCTTGGCCGTGATCGTCGCGATCGCGTCGATCAGGCAGACGTTCAGTCCGTTCTTCCTCGTCCCGCTCGGCATCTACGCCTTCGGGTACGCGCTCACGACTGGCGGGTTCAAGCTCGAGTCGCGACGCAGCCGCGAGCAACTCGAGGCGATGCTGGGCGCCGAGCCGGCGCCGCAGGCGACGCCGAGGAGCGATTGGACTGCTCGCCTGCTCGATGCCCGCTGGAGCGTCGATGTGCGTTGGAGCGACGTGCGAGCTGCCGGGCCGCTCGGGTTGGCGTGGGGAGCGCTGTATGCCGTCGGGGCGGCACTTTCGCTGTATGACTGGATGATCCGGCACGCTGGCTGCACAAATCAGCAGGCGAGCGATCCAAGTTATGCCTGCCCCAGCGGCACCCGTGTCTTCACCGTGTGGGCTGTCCTGGTCGGGATGATGGCCGCGACGGCAGTCGGCCTCTGGCCGATTCTACGGAGGCGCCCAGGCTGGCTCGTCCCGGTGCTCCTGGTGCAGATCGTCGTGATCGTCGTGCTCGTGTGGATCGCGCGCGACCCGGCGTTCCACGCGCGTCACCGCTGACGTCAACTTTGAGGCAGCCCTCAGCGGGCGTGGCGTGGAGGTGATCCCGACAACAATCAGCTTCGCTTCGGGCGGCCAAGCGGCTGACCGCGAGGGCCGAGGATCGAACAGGATGCCGCTGCGCTATTCCCGCGGGCGCATAGGAACGTATGAGCCCGCCCCTGGCTGACGCGGGGTAGAAGGTCAGCGGATTTCGAAGCCGCTGGGGTTGCGGGTCTTCCTCGTCGGTGGCGGTGTGGAGAGAAGAGGCAGGGTCGGTATGGCGGCCCATGAGCGTGCCGTCGCCGTCCTCCTCGAGGAGGACGGGGCCCTTGGTCTTGTCGCGGGTGGCATCGCTGATCGCGATGCGGTCGCGGCCGGCTTCCTTGGCGTTGTAGAGGGCGGCGTCGGCGAGCTGGAGCAGGTGCTCGAGCCCGTCCGCGCGCGTCGAGTCGGTCAGGCCGAAGCTCGCGGTGAAGGCGGGATGGTCGCCGCCTGTGGCTGCGGCGAGTCGCTCGCGGATTCGTTCGAGCACGCTGACGGCCTGATGACGGTCGAGGTCGGGCACGACGATCACGAACTCCTCGCCGCCCCAGCGAGCGATCACATCGTCGTCGCGCAGGACGTCCTGGGCGGTCTTGGCGAACACGCGCAGGGCCCGGTCGCCGGCCTCGTGGCCGTGCGCGTCGTTGAGCTGCTTGAAGTGGTCGAGGTCGGCGATGGCGAGCGCGAACGGCCGGCCGTGCTTGATGAGCCCGCGCAGCTTCGTCTCGAGGGTGCGCCGATTGACGAGCCCGGTGAGTCCGTCGGTCGAAGCCTGCAGCTGCGTTCGCTGGAATGCGCGCACGGTGCCGATGCGCGCGCCGGCCTGTGTGGCGAGTGTCGTCAGCTGGGTGACCTGACTGCTGCCGGGAGGTGCGCCGACGGGTCCTGTGGCGTGCAAGACACCCAGCGCGCGTCCCATGAAGGAAACGGGGACGCAGACGGCCGAGCATGCGCCGCCTGGGCGGTCGCGCGGCTTCGGGCAGGCGTTGAGGCTCTCACTCGTGTCGAACACCACCGGATTTCCACGCCGCACGGCGACGCACGAGAACGGCGACTGCACGGGACAGGCGGGCGCGCCGGAGGTGGGGCTGGTCGCAGCGCGCTCGAGGTGGGCGCGGCTCGAGTCCGAGAGCAGCAGCTCCATCGGCGAGCTCGGCGAGATCTCGACCATGGCGCGCTCGACGACGTCGAAGGTCGTAGCCTCCTCATCGGCCATCTCCAGCGCCTCGATCAGGTGCGTACCGAACGTGTCGCGCTGAGCCTGCGCAGTCAGCTCCTGCTCGAGCCGCACGCGTTCGGTGATGTCGCGCGCGTTGAGTACGATGCCGCGCACGTGCCGGTCGTTGCGGAGATCGCTGACGTGGGCGTCGAGATGCCTCCACTCGCCCTGCGAGTTGCGCACGCGCAGGACGATCTGCGGCGGTCGCCCCTCGCTCTGTAC
>JALYLC010000829.1 GCA_030774435.1 Actinomycetota bacterium | reverse complement strand
GGAGGAGGGGAAGTGCGTGCTCGTAGTCGTTGGCCTGCATGAGCGCTTCGGCCTGTCCGATGACCTGGGCCGCGCTCGGCGGTGCAGAGTCGTTTGCGGTCCTTGCCGGAGTCGTGGCCGTGGTCGTGGTTGCTGCTTTCGTGCTGGACGCTGCCGCGGTCGTCGCAGTCGACGACGTCGAATGCGCCGAGCCAAGAGCGGCCGTCGTGGCCTGGTGGCCAGGGCCCGAATCGGCGAGAACGAACGCCAGCAGCAACGCCAGCACGAGCACGCTCGCTCCGAGCAGCGCGGCGAGCAGCCCGCGGCGACGCGTCCACCGGGCCTTGCCCACCGGCAACGAGGGATCGTAGTGCAGCGTCGCGGGAGCGGCAGGTTCGTGCAGGACCTCGGTCGCGGCCAGAACCTCCGGGGCGGGGAGGCGTTCGGCGGCCAGGTGCGGATCGGTGCTTGCTGCGTCGAGCGAGGAGGCGAGCTCGCGGGCAAGCTCGGTTGCAGAAGCGGGCCGCCCGTGTGCGCTCTGTGCAAGACAACTCATCAGCAGCGCGTCGAGCACGGCCGGTACGCCGGGGACGAGCTCACCCGGCGGTGTAACGGCCCCTTGCACGCGCTCGAGCAGCAGCTCGGCCAGGCTTCCCGCGCTGAACGGGACCCGCCCGGTCACGAGCTCATAGAGCACGACCCCGAGCGAGTAGATGTCGGCGGCGGCGGTGACCGACTCGCCGCGGCCCTGCTCGGGGGCCAGGTACGCCGCCGTACCGAGCACGGTCCCGATCTCGGTATGGCTGGTTCCGGCGAGCGAGCGGGCGATCCCGAAGTCGGCGAGCTTCACCTGCCCGTCGGGTCGGCGGAGAATGTTTTGCGGCTTGATGTCCCGGTGCACCAGCCGCTCGGCGTGCGCCGCCTCCAACGCAGCGCAAAGCTGAATCCCGACCGCCGCAACCTCAGCCGGCGGCAAGGGCCCGCGGCGTCGCAGATCGTCGGCGAGCGTCTCGCCCTCGACGTACTCCATCACGATGAACGGCCCCCGCTCGTCCTCGCCGACGTCGTAGACCTGCACCACGTTCGGGTGCGTGAGCCGGGCCGCCAGCCGTGCCTCACGCAGGAACCGCGCGCGGAACGCCTCGTCGGCAGCCAAGTGGGGAGCGAGCACCTTCAGCGCAACCGACCGCCTGAGCGTCCGGTCGCGCGCGAGGTACACGGTCGCCATCCCACCGCGACCGATCACGCGCTCGACCGCGTAGCGCTCCGTCGAGTTGCCGCTGCGCACACGCCGCGCACTCACGCGCCGAATGCTAGTCATGCGTTGCTCCCGGGCACCGGCGGGGGGCCGTACGCAGGCCGTGCCGATCGGAAAAGCAGACGAACCGCATCGCAAACCGTACCGCGGAGGCGTCGTCGGCGACGGGTGGCGAGCCGGCGGACCGCTCGATCCCGACTTGCGCTCGCTCGCGTGGCGGGTCGTGGCGGAATCTTCGGCGTCGGTCGCAGCGAAGTTTGTGCGGCTCTTGACAAGTGCCGTTCCGGCTGCATAGATTACACGAACATCGTTCGGCATTATCGAAAGGCGGTCGTGCGACCATCTCTCGCGATGCCGGCAACCTCACGAGTCAGGAGTGGATGGGATGGAAGAGAACTCGCTCGCTCAGAAGCTCGGCGCGGAGGTGTTCGGGACTGCGGTCCTCGTCTTCCTCGGCGCGGGTTCGGTGCCCGCCCTGTTCCTCGCGCGCGGCGGGAAAGGCGGCGCGCCATTCACGGGTGCGGAGCTGTTCGCGATCTCGACGGCCTTCGGTCTGGCGGTGGTGGCGATGGTCTATTCGGTCGGCAAGATCTCGGGTTGTCACATCAATCCCGCTGTGACGATTTCGATGGCGATCACCAAGCGGATGCCGTGGGCCACGGCAGTGCCCTACGTGATCGCCCAGTGCGTGGGCGGGACGCTCGGCGGCCTGGCCATCTGGGGCGTCTTCGCGCACAAGGTCCACGACGCAGGCGTCGGTCACATCGCCTACGCGGCGGATACGAGCATCGGCTCGGCGATGCTGAACGAGGGCATCGGCACCGCGATCCTGCTCTTCACGATCGTTGGCATCGTCGACAAGCGCGGCGGCGCCGATCTGCTCGCCGGACTGGTCATCGGCCTGATCGTGATCGGCGTCATCATCACGGTCGCCCCGCAGACGGGCGCGGCGATCAACCCCGGTCGCTACACCGGGACTCTGATCACGGCACAGCTCGCCGGGCTCAGCCCCGACTGGGGCCAGGCCTGGGTGTACTGGCTCGCCGATGTCGGTGGCGGCATCATCGGCGTCCTCACCTACGACCTCCTGGCGAAGCCGCGGCTCGTCGTGAGCGCTGCGCGCAACGCGCTGGCGAGTGAGCCCGAGCTCGCGAAGACCACGGCCTGATCGCCTCACATCTACTATCTGCAGCCAAGGAGAGCATCGTCGTGAGCGTCACAACCCAGATCGTGAAGAAGTTCGTGAACGATCCCGAGGACGTCGTTCCCGAGGCCCTCGCCGGCATCGCGGCCGCGCACCCGGGCCTCGTGCGAGTCGACTTCGACCAGCAGCTGATCATCCGTGCCGACGCGCCCGTTGCCGGCAAGGTCGGCCTCGTCTCCGGTGGGGGTTCGGGACACGAGCCCCTGCACGGCGGCTTCGTCGGCGCGGGCATGCTCGATGCGGCCTGCGCGGGTGCGGTCTTCACATCGCCCGTGCCGGATCAGATGCAGGCCGCCACGAAGGCCGTCGACGGCGGCGCAGGCGTCCTGCACATCGTCAAGAACTACACCGGCGACGTGCTCAACTTCCGCCTTGCGGCGGAGCTCGCCGAGGACGATGGGATCCAGGTGGCGAGCGTGACCATGGACGACGACTGCGCCGTCCAGGACTCGCTCTACACCGCCGGACGCCGCGGCGTGGGTGCCACGGTGCTGGCCGAGAAGATCGCCGGTGCGCGCGCCGACGCCGGCGGGACACTCACCCACGTCGCGGACGCCGCGAAGACGGTGAACGAGCGCGCCCGCTCATTCGGTGTCGCGCTCACGTCCTGCGCGACACCCGGCAAGGGGACCCCGATCTTCGACCTCGGAGCGGACGAGATCGAGGTCGGCGTCGGCATCCACGGCGAGCCCGGACGGCGCCGCGAGAAGCACACCAGCGCGAGCGAGATCGTCGAAATGATGCTCAGCCCGATCCTCGACGACCTCAAGCCCGTGCGGGGGACGTCCGTCCTGGCCTTCGTGAACGGCCTCGGCGGCACGCCGCTGATCGAGCTCTACCTGCTGTTCAACGAGGTGCAGAAGCAGCTCGAGCCGCTTGGCGTGGAGATCCGGCGGAGCCTCGTGGGCAACTACATCACCAGCCTCGAGATGGCCGGCGCGTCGATCACCCTGCTCGAGCTGGACGACGAGCTCACGAGCCTCTGGGACGCACCCGTGAAGACGGCCGCGCTGCGCTGGGGCGCCTGAGGCTCATGCCGGAGACGGCCGTGACTGCCGAGATCTTCGACCGCTGGCTGCGCGGCTGCGCGACGGCGATCGCCGAGCAGCGTGACTACCTCACGCAGCTCGACGCCGCGATCGGAGACGCGGACCACGGTGCCAACATGACGCGCGGGTTCGCCGCCGTCCAGGTCAAGCTCGACGACCTGGACGGCGGCACGCCGCCGGGCAAGCTCCTGATCGCCGCAGGCTCGACACTCGTCTCCTCCGTCGGCGGTGCCAGCGGCCCGCTCTGGGGCTCGGGGCTCCGCAAGGCCGGGCGCAGTCTCGGCGACGCCGAGGAGGTCGCACCCGAAGCCCTCGTCGGCGCGCTCGAGGCGGCGCTGGCGGCGATCGTCGAGCTCGGCGCCGCCGAGCGCGGGGACAAGACGATGGTCGACGCCCTGGCTCCGGCAATCGACTCCATGCGCGCCGCGCTCGAGGACGGAAAGACGCTCGGGGATGCGCTCGCCGGTGCGCGGGCGGCGGCCGAGGAGGGAATGCGTGCGACCGTGCCGATGGTCGCGCGCAAGGGACGTGCCTCGTATCTCGGCGAGCGTTCGGTCGGGCATCAGGATCCGGGCGCGACGTCGGTCGCAATCGTCGTCGCGGCTCTCGAACGCGCCGTCCACGAAACGTCATGACCGAGGTCGCCTTTCGCGGTCACCCGGCGGCGCCGGGCGCCGCGCTCGGGCCCGCCTGGACCCGCGTCGACGGCGACGATCCGGCGCCCGGAGATGCCGACCAGGAGTGGGCGCGCGTCGAGCGTGGGCTCGCGCTCGTCGTCGTCGAGCTCGACACGCTGGCCGCGCGCCTCCGCTCGGAGGGACACGACGCCGACGCCGACATCGTCGAGGCCAATCGCATGATGGCCGACGACCCCGCGCTCGTCATCGCCGCGCGTGCGGCCATTGCCGGAGGGGAGACGGCGCGCCGCGCCATCGCAGAGGCGGCGGCGCCGCACATCGCAGCGCTGGCCAATCTGGACGACCCGACGCTGGCCTCGCGCGCCGCCGACCTGCGCGCCATCGCCCGGCGCGCCGGCGAGCTCGCGAACGGCGATGGTGTCGCTCCGCCGGCCGGCTCGATCGTCCTTGCCGAGGATCTGGGGCCGAGCGAGGTTGCCTCCTGGGCGGGCCAGATCGCCGGCATCGTGCTCGCCCAGAGTGGCACGACCGCGCACGCGGCGATCGTGGCTCGATCGCTCGGGATCCCTCTCGTGACGGGCGTCGGCGCGACTGCCCTGGAGATTCCCGACGGCGAGCAGATCGCGGTCGATGCCGATCGCGGCCTCGTCCTGCGCAACTTCTCTCCCGCCACCCGAGTGCGGTTCCGCGGGCGCATCGAGCGTTTGCGCAGAGAGGCGGAGCGCGCCCTCGACGAGCGACACGAACCGGCAGTGACGCGCGATGGCCGTGCGGTGCGATTGCTTGCCAACGCCGGCACGCGCGCCGAGGTCGACGCAGCGCTGGCGGCGGGTGCGGACGGCATCGGGCTGCTGCGCACGGAACTGGCGTTCCTGGATGCGACCGGGTGGCCTGACGAGGAGAGCCACCGCAGAGCGCTCGCGCCCTTGCTCGCCCCGCTCGCCCACCGCATAGCCACGATACGAACGCTGGATTTTGGCGGCGACAAGACGCCGCCGTTCCTGGTCGACACCGACGCCGCGAGCCCCCTCGGCCGACGCGGCATCCGGCTGGCGCTCGCCTCCCCCCATGGCGTCGCTCCGCAACTTCGCGCACTCCTGGCGGTCGCAGGCGATGCTGTTGTGCGGATCCTGATTCCGATGATCAGCGAGGCCGACGAGGTCGACGCCGTGCGTGAGATCGCGCGTGCCGCGCGCGACGACATCGTCCCCGGCGGGCCCGATCCGCTCGTCGGGGCAATGATCGAGATCCCGGCGGCCGCGCTCAACGCCTCCGCAATCGCGCGCCGCTGCGACTTCCTCTCGGTCGGCACCAACGACCTCATCCAGTACACCCTTGCCACCGATCGTCAGGATGCCGCTGCTGCGGCACGCGCCGTGGCGTACCACCCCGCGGTCCTGCGCCTCATCGCACGCGCCGTCACCGCCGCGCACAGCGCGGGCATCCCGGTCGACGTCTGCGGGGAGGCGGCCGGAGACGCAGAGACTCTGCCGCTGCTGGTCGGACTCGGAGTGGACGAGCTGAGCGTCTCGCCGGCGCGCCTCGCCCCGACTCGGCGCATGATCCGCGCGCTCACGCTCTCTCTCGCGCGCGCCGCAGCCGCCGACGCGCTGTCGGCGACGAACTCGGAGGACGTCGCGCGTATCGCGCGCGCCGCGCTCGATCTCCCGGGGTCAGGCGAGCGAGGCGAGTAGGGCAGCGATCGCATCGACCGCGGCCCCGGCAGCCTCGCCGCTGGCCTCGACCACGATCGGCGTGCCACCGGTGGCGCCCAGTGCGAGCACTTGCAGAATGCTCGCGGCGTCGGCCTCGCGGCCGTTCGAGCGCAGGACGATGCGCGTGCCTTGCGCGGCCGCCGCACGCACGAGCTGACCCGCGGGTCGCGCGTGCAGGTCCACTCCGACCGGGATCACGACGGTTCGGCTGACCGTCCCGTTAGAGCTTTCGGACACTCCAGGCCTCCTCAGCCGCGCCCCGCACCGCCTCCAGGTCCTGCCCGATCGACGCGGCGACGGCAGCGGCGATCGCACCCTCGACCAGCGGGGCATCCGCAAGCAGGGCGCGCGTTCCGTCCACGTCGCCGCTCGCCAGCGCCGCCTTGACGCTCAGGATCGCACTGCCGAGGTCGGCCAGTACGAGCACCCCGTTGCCCGTGTCTGCCTCGCCGATCGCCCCGACGATGATGTCGCCGCACGTGCCGAGCGTGCCGTCGGGACCGCCGCCGGCGGCGACGATGCGCACTTCGCCGCCCGCGATCTGATCCGCCATATCGGCCAATCCTTCCGCGAGAGCGGCCGAATGCGACACCAATACAATCCCGATCACAGGGGCCTCGGCATGGCGGCTATTCTACATTGCCGAACAGCGTTCGGCAACTACACGACGGTGAGAACACGTGGCTATCCAGTCCATCGAGCGAGCGGCCGCGATCCTGCAAGCGCTCGGCAGCGGTCCGCGCCGGCTCGGCGTGTCGGAGCTGTCGGAGCGCCTTGGACTCGCCAAGGGCACGGTGCACGGGCTGCTCAAGGCCCTGCAACAGGAGCGCTTCGTGGAGCAGGAGGCCGAGAGCGGCAAGTACCAGCTCGGCGCGGCGCTGCTCCAGCTCGGGAACATCTACCTCGACGTCAACGAGCTCCGCGGCCGCTCGCTCGCATGGGCCGACAACCTGGCGATCCGCACCGGCGAGGCGGTGCGCGTCGGCACCTTGCACGACGGCGGCGTCCTCGTCATCCATCACGTGTTCCGCCCGGACAACACGCTTCAGATCCTCGAAGTCGGGGCCCAGCTCCCGCTCCACGCGACTGCGCTCGGCAAGGCGCTGCTGGCGCACGACCCCGATCTGGAGGCCGCCGTGCTCGCCCGGCCGCTGCCGCCGCTCACGCGGGCGACCCTGACCACGCGTGCGGGTCTCGAGCGCGCGCTCGAGGCGGTGCGGAAGCAGGCCTACGCGGTGGAGTGCGAGGAGGCCATCATCGGCGAGGCGTCGATCGCTGCTCCGATCTTCGACCGCCGCAACGAGGCGACCGGCGCGATCGGAGTTGCGGGCGCGGTGGAGCGGCTGTTTGCGAAGCGCGAACCCCGTCCTGACCTCGTCGTCCAGGTTCGCGAGGCGGCGCGAGCGATCACGCGCGACCTCGGGGGCGCGCGCTTCTGACGATTGGGTCGTTACGGGAGCGGGACGTACTGGCCGAGGAACGCTCGCGCCGAGGGCGTGTCGAGCCGGTAGTCGACGTTGGTCGAGCGGCAGGGCGTATCGCCTGTGATCGTCGTGGCCGCCACGATGTTCGTCTCGCCGGCGCCGGCGCCGAGGAAGTTCGGTCCGCCCGAGTCGCCGTAGCAGGTGCCGCCGTTTCCCGTCGACGGGTTCT
The DNA here is from genome assembly GCA_030774435.1 of Actinomycetota bacterium. Taxonomy (GTDB): domain Bacteria; phylum Actinomycetota; class Thermoleophilia; order Gaiellales; family JALYLC01; genus JALYLC01. Next base: position 10,775 of record JALYLC010000829.1, on the reverse strand, counting down.
GCGAGATGCGCAACCAGGCCGGGTTGATCGAGTTGAGCGTCCCGGTGGCGACGTAGCGGATGTCGGCATAGTGGAACGTCTTGCCGCCTGGGCCACTGGTCACGGACTGGGCGCCGTAGCCGACTGGCGTGAACTGCTGATCGCCGGACAGTCCGCTCAGTGAGCCGGCAGCCGGGAGCCGGGCCGGCTCGATCCTCGTCACCTCCTCGTCCAGTACGACGACGGCGAGGTCATGCGGATCGCTCTGCGCCTTGCGGAAGTTCGGGTCGGCGTGCCAGGTGCCCCAGTAGGTCGTGCCCGTCGGGAAGATGTACGACGAGTCGAACGTGACCGCGACACGGCTGACGCCCTCGTCGCAGTGCGCGGCGGTTAGGAAGATGCGGGGCGCGATCAGCGTGCCGGTGCATTCCTCCCAGGTTCCGTCGGAAAACGCCCGCTGGGCAAGGAGGGCGCCCACCTCGGGATGCCCGTTCCCGTCCGGGACGCCGTGGGTGATCGCGCCGGCACCGACCGTCAACACGAGCATCGCCGACACGGCCATGCTGACCGCAAGCACACGTCTCATCTGTTCTCCTCTCGGATGCTCGAGGAGCATACCGCCGCTCGGCTCGGCTGCCGCAGTTCACCGATTCATCACCGGGTGTCGACCGGAACGACACCCATGCCCGCACCGCGCCGCGCAACGCTGACCGCGGGGCCGGCGTACGTCCACGCGTGCGCCGCATCAACCGAATGGGAGGTTCCGGTGACACGTGTTCGCTTGTCTACTCGACGGACGATTCTGCGGCTGGGCGCGCTGATCGCGTGCGTGGGTGTGGCCGTTGGGGTCACGCTCGGGCCGGGTCCGGCGAGCGCGGTGGGTACGCACTCCGCTGCCCACGGCTCGAGCCACTACACCGTCGGGCTCTTCGGGGACATGCCGTATGGCGACGCTGCCAAGGCCCAGTACCCGAATCTGCTCGCCGACCTCAATGCCCACGACCTCGCCTTCTCGGCCTTCGACGGCGACCTCAAGGCGGGCGGGGACGGGACCTGCTCCAACGACCTCTACGCCCGGCAGCTGTCGGCCTTCAACTCGCTGCGCGCGCCTCTCATCTTCACGCCCGGCGACAACGACTGGACCGACTGCTGGGGGCGGTACGGGCCGGGCACCGGCGGCTTCGATCCCGAGGAGCGCCTGAACTATGAGCGGCAGGTGTTCTTCTCGACGCATCGCAGTCTCGGGCAGCGCACGCTCAAGCTGCAGCGGCAGTCGGACGAGCCGGGGCCGTATGCCGCGTACTCCGAGAACGCGCGCTGGCGGAAGGGCCCGGTCGTGTACGTCACGCTGAATGTCCAGGGCTCGAACGACAACTACGCGCATCTCGATGTCCCCGAGGACGTGGGCGCACCGCCGTTCACGCGCTCGGCCGCCGAGATCGCCCGCCAGGATGCCGAGCATTTCGCCCGCCTCGCGGCTGACAAGCAGTGGCTCAGCGACGCCTTCGCCTACGCCAAGAGTGTCCACGCGCTCGGCGTCATGGTCATCTGGCAGGCAGACCCGAACTTCAACAACGAGCAGCACATCGCGCAGGCCGACGAGTACGACGGCCTGACCGACATCACCGAGGCGCTCCGCCAGCAGACGATGGCGTTCTCCGGTCAGGTCGTGCTCGTGCACGGCGACAGCCACTACTTCAAGGTCGACCAGCCGCTCACGTCGGACAAGGGCACAGTCCTCGCGAACTTCACGCGCGTGGAGACGTGGGGGGCGAGCAACGTCCACTGGGTCTCGGCGGAGGTCGATCCCAGCGCCCCGACGCTCTTCACGTTCCGCTCGATGATCGTCCCGGCCGATGTGAGCTGAACCCGGGGCAAACCCTGCGCGCGTGGCCAGACGCCGGACATCCGGCCACGCGCGCTCCTCCTCGGGGGCCCCGCTCTCCGCCACCTGGGGTCTGACCCCGCCTGGCGGGGCCTGACCCCACCTGGCGGGGCCTGGCACCAACCTGGCGGGAAGGCCCGAGAATCGTTTAGGCATACGGGAAACGAGCTCACTGCACGCCGCAACCAGCCAAGCGCGAGTCGAGCGCCTGGAAGCCACTCCGACGTGCAAACGGCCTAGCCACGCCAACCGCCACCCTGGGGTCAGGCTCCGCCACGTGGGGTCAGACCCCGCCTGGCGGAGCCAGACCCCGGCTGAAGCTAGAACCGGGTTCTCGGCGTGGTCCTGGCTCGGTCTACGATGTCGACATGCCGGAGCTCGACTTCGACTTGCACGCCTGGCCTGGCTACCCCGCGCCGGCCGTTGCCAGCGCCGTGCGCCATGCGGCCGAGGCCGCCGGGGGCCGCGCGGGAGTCGGCGCCGTTCGGGTTACCGCGAAGGGCCCGTTTGCCGCGCGCGTGAGTGTGGGAGTCGCAGCGAACGTTTCGGGCGTCGTCGCCCGCGCGATCGAGGCCGCGCTGGGGCGGCTGCGCGATCCCGGACGGCCGCGCGTCGCTTCGTAGACTCGATCCGGATCAGGCCGTCGCCGGCGTGTAATCGTCGGCGTCGGTGGAGAGTGTGAGCTCGCGCTGCGCCTCGACGAAGGCCAGGCGATCGGAGAGCGCCGTGTGAACGAGGCGGTAGGCGTCCGAGCCGAGCAGCAGGCGGCGTGGTGTCTCGGCGGCGTCGGCGGCGTCGATCATCGCGCGGGCCATCTTGTGGACGTCGCCGGGGATGGCCGAGAGCAGCCGCGTGGCGGCGTGGGCGCGCAGGAACGCGGCCGGTGTTCCGGCGTAGGCGTCGACCTGCTCGCGATGCTCATGAGCCTCGTGACCAGCTGGCTCTCGGCGCCTGTCGCGCTCAAGGAGCTGGGCGGTGGCGGCGATCCCATGGCCGCCAGGCGCCTCAACCAGCACCGCAGGGCGCTTGTCGAGGCCGTCACGCGCGTTGTCACGCCGCGCTGACAAGGCGCATCGGGCACGCAGGAGCTCACGTCACGCTGCATCGACCGGCAGCTGCGGCGGCGAGCCGGCCGCAACCGGCTCTGCAACGGGCGTTGGCTCCGAGGACGGGTCGGCCCGTATGCCCTCGCCGCCGAGGGCGACGGTCGCGCGGGCGGCGACGAGGTGGTAGAGGATCAGCACCTGGACGATCGCGAGTGAGTGCGATCGCTGCAGCAGCGTGCCGATCGTGAACTCGCCGAGCCGTTCGGTCCGCAGGTGGCTGGCAAAGGGCATCAGGTCCCAGATCGCCTGCTCGACCTCTGCCGCAGCCGATTTGCCGATCGCCCCGGGAATCGAGACGGCGCACTCGTGCTCTCCGTCGACGACGCGCAGTCCCTGCGCGCTGCCGTTGACGAGCGATGTCAGGTCCGGTTGCGGCAGTCCGTGGCGGAGCGTCAGCTTGGCGTCCAGGTGCTCCTGGTCGGCGCCCTGGCGGCGGGGCTCGAAGCACACCACGATGTCGGCCCAGCGCTGCTGGGGGCGGATGAAGCTCAGCGAGTCCGCCTCTCGGCGATCGAGCTCCTCCAGCACCTGGTCCGTGGTGTAGCCGCGTCGAGTGCAGTCGCGCTGCACCTTCCATTGCCGCCGCAGGTCCTCGGGCGGGGCCAGGAAGACGCGCACGTCGAAGACGTCGCGCAGGTGCTGGGTGTGGTAGCCGAGCAGGCCCTCCACGACCATGAACTCCGTCGGCGTGACGTAGACCGGTGGCCCGAACGTGCCGTCCTTGTGCTGGTAGACGGGCTTGAGGATCGAGCGCCCGGCGCGCACGTGCGCGAGGTCCTGCTCCATGACGTCGAGGTAGTTGCATTCGGGATGCAACGGCGTGATCGAGCGGGCGGCGCGCTGCTGCCGATCGAAGCGGTGATAGTCGTCACCGGCGATGTGGGTGACGCGCCGTTCGCCGAGAACGCGCACCAGCCCGCGGGTGATGGTGGTCTTGCCGGCGGCGGAGTCGCCGACGACGCCCAGCATGATGGGACGGTTGACTGGCATCGCAGGCCTCCTATTCGCCGAGCCCGGCGGCTCGTGTGGCGACGGGCACGTCCTCGTGGAGCTCGTCGGCGAAGACGGAGCTGCGCAGGATGTCGTCCGCTTCGATCGTGATCAGGTCGTCGCGCGAGAGCGGGCGGTCGAGAGCGAAGAGCCGGCCTGCCTGGCGGAGCCGCTGCCGGTCGATCGCATTGCGGACGCTGCGGGCGTTGGAGAACCGCGGCTGCGCCATGCGGCGCTCGAGGTAGCTCCGGAACGCTTCTTCCGCCTCCGGGCTCAGGCGGTAGGCGCGGCGCTCGAGCATCAGGTGGCCGATTGCCAGCAACTCCTCCGCCGTGTAGTCGGGGAAATCGATGTGATGTGCGATGCGCGAGCTCATGCCGGGATTGGAGCGGAAGAACGCGTCCATGCGATCCCTGTATCCGGCGAGCACGACGACGAGTTGCTGGCGATCGGCTTCCATGACCTGGAGGAGCATCTCGATCGCCTCCTGTCCGTAATCCCGCTCATTCTCCGGACGGTAGAGGTAATAGGCCTCGTCGATGAAAAGCACGCCGCCATACGATCGCTTGAGGATCTCCTTGGTCTTGGGTGCGGTGTGGCCCACGTACTGGCCGACGAGGTCGTCGCGCGTGACCGAGACCACGCGCGGCGTCTCGATGTAGCCGAGCCGGTGGAGGATCTCGGCCATGCGCAAGGCAACCGTCGTCTTGCCGGTGCCGGGGTTTCCCGTGAAGCACATGTGCAGCGAGGGTCGCTCCGCCGTCAGCCCCGCATCCTCGCGCAAGCGTTCGATCACGAGCAGGGCAGCGATCTCGCGGATGCGGTTCTTGACGGGCGCCAGCGCGACAAGCTCCTGCTCGAGCTGATCCAGAACCTCGTGCACTCGTGCCTGCTGGAGCAACCCGCTCGGATCGCCCGGCGCGTCGGGGGCCATCGCCGGCGTGGAATGCAGGCCGGCGCTCATGCCGCGTGGTGCCCGTTGCTGGGCGGCGTCCCGGGCGCGTCGCGGTAGCGCTGGCCCGACGGCGCGTCCGTCGCATAGGAGTGGATCGTGTAGCGGATCTGCCGATCGGCCTTCTCTTGCCGCTCGACGCGGAAGCCGGGCTCGTGCGCGGGCCGGCCCACGATGAAGGCCAGCGCGGTCGTCTGGCGGCCGAGCGAGCGGTCATAGCAGACCACCTTGATGTACGAATTGCGGTGCGCCTCGCGCGCGTCGCGCACGTCGGCCATGGCAATGTCGACGTCGCTCTCGGGGAGCTCGAAGTGCGGCGGGGCCCACATGTCCCAGAGCGAGTTTCGTGGGTGGGGGTCGTCGGTGTGCTCGACCGAGATTGCCCATCCGTTGCGGAGCGCATAGAGCATCTGCGCCTCGATCTGCTCGTCCGTGAGCTCGGGCAGGAAGGAGAATGTTCCCTGGGTGATCCGCATGCTGCGCTCCTAGCCCAGCGTCGGCGTCGCGACGACGTCCGGCGTGTCGGTGGACTCGTAGTCGAAGGTGATGTCCTTCCAGACCTCCAGGGCGGCGTCGAGCTCCGGATACCCCTTGGCTGCCTTGGCCAGGATGTCGGGCCCCTCGAGGAAGCAGTCGCGTCCCTCGTTGCGCGCCTGGATGATCGCCTCCACGGCGATCCGGTTCGCGCTCGCACCCGCCGCAATGCCCATCGGATGGCCGATCGTGCCGCCTCCGAACTGGAGCACGACGTCCTCGCCGAGATAGTGCAGAAGCTGGTGCATCTGGCCGGCGTGGATACCGCCCGAGGCGACCGGCATCACGCCGGGCAGCGAGCACCAGTCCTGATCGAAGTACAGCCCGGTCTCGGGATTGGCGTGGTTGTAGCGCTCGCGGCACACGTCGTAGTAGCCGCGGACGATGGCGGGATCACCCTCGAGCTTGCCCACCACGGTGCCCGCGTGGATGTGGTCGACACCGATCAGGCGGCACCACTTCGCCAGCACGCGGAAGGAGACGCCGTGCGACTTCTGCCGCGTGTAGGTGCTGTGACCCGCCCGGTGCAGGTGCAGGAGCATCCCGTTGCGCCTGCTCCATCTCGACATCGACGTGAGCGCGGTGTAGCCGATCGTGAGATCGACCATGACGATGATGCTGCCGATCTCCTTCGCGAACTCGGCTCGCTCGTACATCTCCTCCATCGATGCCGCGGTCACGTTGAGGTAGTGGCCCTTCACCTCGCCGGTGGCCGCCGAGGCGCGCGTGACCGCCTCCATCGCGTAGAGAAAGCGATCGCGCCAGCGCATGAACGGCTGGGAGTTGATGTTCTCGTCGTCCTTCGTGAAATCGAGGCCGCCGCGCAGCGCCTCGTAGACGACGCGGCTGTAGTTCTTCGCTGACAGGCCGAGCTTCGGCTTCGTGGTCGCCCCGATCAGCGGACGCCCGAACTTGTCCAGGTACTCGCGCTCGGTGACGATGCCGTGGGGAGGGCCCTGAAAGGTCTTCACGTAGTGCGGCGGGATCCGCATGTCCTCCAGGCGCAGCGCCTTGAGCGCCTTGAAGCCGAAGACGTTGCCGATGATCGACGAGGTGAGGTTCGCGATCGAGCCCTCTTCGAAGAGGTCGAGGTCGTAGGCGATGTAGGCGATGTACTGCCCTTCCGCGCCTGGCACCGGATCGACGCGGTAGGCCTTGGCCTGGTAGTGCTCGTACGGCGTCAGCCGGTCGGTCCACACGACCGTCCAGGTGGCCGTGGAGGACTCGCCTGCCACGGCGGCGGCCGCTTCGATCGGGTCGACCCCCTCCTGGGGCGTGATGCGGAACGCGGCCAGGATGTCCGTGTCCTTGGGCTCGTAGGCGGCGTCCCAGTAGCCCATCTCGGCGTACGGGGTGACGCCGGCCGTCCAGCGGTCCTTGGCTCCTCCCGGAACACCTCTCGAAGTCGTCGTCATCGTCGCCTCTCCTGCTCGCGGTCGCAGGCCGAGTCTAGGTTCGAGACGCTGAAATCACTAATTAAATGATCGACAAATTTATTAGGTCCAGCTCTTATACTGAGCGGCGCGATGTCGGTCACCATCACCCAGCTGCGGACGTTCCTGGCGGTCGCCCGTCTCGGATCGGTGAAGGCCGCCGCCGCCGAGCTCGTCGTGACCCAGCCTTCGGTCTCGGCCGCCGTGACCGCGCTCGCGCGCGAGCTCGGCGTCGACCTGCTGGAGAGACAGGGACGCGGCGTCCAGCCGACTGCGGCGGGGCGCGAATACGCAACCTATGCCGCGGACGTGATCGGCCTGCTCGAGGAGGGCCGCCGCGCCGCGTGCCAGGCGGAGTCGGGGAGCGCGCCGGCGCTCCGCATCGCGGCGGTGACGACTGCCGCCGAATCGTTCGTCCCGCCGCTCATGCAGGCCTTCGCCGTGCTGCACCCGGAGATCGCTCTCAGTCTGGAGGTCGGTAATCGCGAGCGCGTCCTGGCGCTCGTCCTCGCCCACGAAACCGACGTCGCCGTCGGCGGCCGGCCACCGCGGGACGAGCGCATCGAAGCGCACCCGATGCTTCCCAACGAGCTCGTGCTCGTGACGGCGGTCGATGATCCGCTGACGCGTCAGGGTGCAGTCGGCGCCGACGAGCTCGAGCGCCGCAGGTGGCTGATGCGCGAACCGGGCTCGGGCACGCGTATCGCCAACGAGGAGTTCCTCGGGCGCACGGGCATCAGCGTCGAGACGCTCACCCTCGGCTCGAACGGGGCCATCAAGCAGGCCGCCCGCGCGGGTCTCGGCGTGTCCTTCGTCTCGCGCGACGCCGTGGCCACCGAGCTCGGCGCCGGTCTGCTCGGAACGATCGAGGTCGCGGCGGGCCCGCCCGCGCGGCAGTGGTATGTGATGCGGTCTGCCGTCGGGCCGGCCCGGGTCGCGCTCGACGAGTTCATGGCGTTCGTCGTCCCAGGCTCCGAAACGAGGCTTCAGCGGCACGCTGCGCTCGTCGCGGGGCGTGCAGTCAGGCGCCGCTCGACGCAGCCCACAGATTGATGCCGCTCTCGACCGCGTGACGGTCGATCTCGGCGAGCTCGTCCGGCGAGAAGTCCGAACGCTGGAGCGCGGCGACGCCGGCCTCGAGCTGCTCGACGCTGCTTGCACCGAACAGCGTCGAGGTCACGCGCGGGTCGCGCAACGTCCAGGCGAGCGCCATCTGCGCCAGTGTCTGCCCGCGGCCGAGTGCGACTTGGTTGAGGGCGCCGATGCGCTCGACGGACTCGTCGCTCAGCAGCTTCGGCGAGAGCGAGTCGCCGCGGCTCGCGCGCGAGCCGTCCGGGATGCCCGCGAGGTACTTGTCGGTCAGCATTCCCTGCGCCAGTGGCGAGAAGCCGATGCACCCCACGCCGAGTTCCGCGAGCGTGTCGAGCAGACCGGTCTCGATCCAGCGGTTCAGCATCGAGTACGACGGCTGGTGGATGAGCAGGGGCGTGCCCAGACCCGCCAGGATCGCCGCGGCTTGCCGAGTCCGGTCGGGCGAGTAGGAGGAGATCCCGACGTACAGGGCCTTGCCCTGCCGCACCGCGGTGTCGAGCGCACCCATGGTCTCCTCGAGTGGCGTGGCCGGGTCGAAACGGTGCGAGTAGAAGATGTCGACGTAGTCGAGGCCCATGCGCCGCAGGCTCTGGTCGAGGCTCGAACGCACGTGCTTGCGGGATCCCCATTCGCCGTACGGGCCCGGCCACATGTCGTAGCCGGCCTTGGTCGAGATCACGAGCTCGTCCCGGTAGGCGCCCAGATCCTGCTCGAGCAGCCGGCCGAAGTTCTCCTCGGCCGAGCCATACGGCGGTCCGTAGTTGTTGGCGAGGTCGAAGTTGGTGACGCCGAGCTCGAACGCGCGGCGGGCGATCGCACGACTTGTCTCGAGCGGCCGGTCGTCCCCGAAGTTGTGCCAGAGCCCCAGCGACACGGCGGGGAGGGCGAGGCCGCTGCGACCACAGCGGTTGTAGACCATCCGGTCATAGCGATCGGCGGCCGGGACGTAGGCCTCGGGCGTCACTCTTGCTCCTCGCCCCGAGCGGCGCCCGTCATGATGGCGACCGCTTCCGGCATCGAATGGCTCTTGGGGGTGACAACGGCCACGCGCCTGCCCAGCCGCATGATCTGGATGCGGTCGGCGAGCTCGAAGACGTGGGGCATGTCGTGGCTGATCAGGATCACCGGCAGGCCGCGTTCGCGGACGCGCCGGATGAGGTCCAGCACCTGTTCGGTCTCCTTCACGCCCAGCGCCGCCGTGGGCTCGTCCATGATCACGAGCCGGCGTGCCCAGGTGGCGGCGCGTGCCACTGCGACCCCCTGTCGCTGTCCACCCGAGAGGTTCTCGACCGGCTGGGCGATCGACTGGATGCCGATCTTGAGCTCCGAGAAGTGGCGTGTGGCCTCGCGCCGCATCGCACCCTTGTCGAGCATGCGCAGGACGCTTCCGCGCGCGCCCGGTCGTCGCGCTTCTCGGCCGAGGAAGATGTTGGCGGCGATGTCGAGCGCTGGGGCGACGGCGAGATCCTGGTAGACCGTCTCGATCCCCGCCGCGCGTGCGTCGCGCGGAGAGCGGAATTGCACTCGCCGACCGTCCAGCTGGATCTCGCCCTCGTCCGGTTGCAGCGCGCCGGAGAGCGCCTTGATGAGCGTCGACTTGCCGGCGCCGTTGTCGCCGATGATCGCGAGGATCTCGTTCGGATACAGCTGGAGATCGGCTCCGCTCAGAGCTACGACGTGCCCGTACTGCTTGACGAGGCCGCGCGCCTCGAGGATGGGGGCGATGGCGCTCACAACCGTCTCCGGTGCGTGAGCTGGTCGACGGACACGGCGAGGATGATCAGGATGCCGGTGACCAGGTACTGGTAGATCACCTGGACACCGATCAGCGTGAGGCCGTTGCGGAAGACGCCGACGATCACGGCTCCGATCAGCGTGCCGATGATGGTTCCCCGTCCCCCGAACAGGCTCGTGCCGCCGAGCACGACCGCGGTGATGCTGTCGAGATTCTCGGTGGTCTGCCCGGCGTTCGGATCTCCGACCTCGGTGCGCCCGACGAGCAGCATGGCCGCGAGCCCCGACGTCAGTCCGGCGATTGTGTAGACGCTGAGCAGCACGCGGTCGGTGTTGATGCCGGTGAGCCGCGCGGCCTCGCGGTTGTCGCCCACCGCGTAGACGTGGCGGCCCCAGGCCGTCTGCGTCAGGGCAAACCAGACGACCGCGTAGAGCAGGAGCATGAAGGCGACGCCGTAGGTGAAATCGGCACCGGCCACGCGGAACGTCCGCCCGAAGAACAGGAGCACGCTCGGAAGGCCCGTGTAGGTCTCGTCATTCGAGACGATGTGGGTCAGCGCGAAGGCGATGTTGAGCGTGCCGAGCGTGATGATGAAAGCGGGGAGCCGCACCAGCGTGACCAGGCCGCCATTGAGGACGCCGAAGCCCATGCACGTGAGGATCCCGATCAGGAGCGCGGGCAGGGCCGGCATGCCGCTGGCCACGGCCAGCTTGGTCATGACGACCTGCCCGAGCGCCATGACCGTGCCGACCGAGAGATCGATTCCGGCGGTCAGGATCACGAGCGTCTGACCGATGGCGAGCACGCCGACGACCATCGTCTGCTGCAACACGAGCGAGAGATTCTGGGTCTGCAGGAAGCGGTCGGACTCCAGCGTGAAGAACGCCATCGTGAGCACGAGCGCGAAGAACGGGCCCACGGTCGGCGCCGTCAGCCAGCGCCGTGCGACTTGCAGGACGGCCGTTCGCCCGCTCACGCGTTCCGCGGCCGTCGTGTCGGTCGTCGTCACATCGCCTCCCGAGGAGTGGACGCGATCCTACGGACTGCCGGACCTGACCGTGCCGGACCT
>JALYLC010000828.1 GCA_030774435.1 Actinomycetota bacterium | reverse complement strand
CGTTCAGCCAGGCGCTCGCGGAGAGCCGCGCGAGCGTTGCGGTGGGGGAAGGCCGGGTCGTGCTCGTCTCCGGCGAGGCCGGCATCGGCAAGAGCGCGCTCGTGCGCAGCTTCTGCGATGCGCACCGCGATGCCGCGCGCGTGCTCTGGGGCGGCGCCTGCGACGCCCTCGGGACGCCGCGGCCGCTGAGCGCCCTGACCGATATCGCCGTCGCGGTCAGGGGCCCGTTGCTGAGCAGCGTTGCACGTCGCCGACCTGACGGACCTGCGTCAGCTTGCCGAGATGTCGGAAACCTCGATCGGCGCACCGTCCGCGAGCGCGTCTGCGAGTGCGTGCATGCTGGCGGCCACCCGTGTCTCGTGGCGGGCCCAGACAGCCGCTGCGAAGGCGGTCGTCACGACCCGGTCGCGGTGCCCGCACTCCGGGCAACGGCGATCGACGATGACGCCGTCGTGGCAGCCGTCCGCTTGCTGGGGTGAGATCAAGCGGCTGCTGCAGCGCGGGCAGCGGACCAGCGGGTTGACCGGGCGCACACTCATGGCGCCCGTACCGAGTGGGCGCGGTATGCCAGGTTCGCCATCCCAAACCTCCCGTCCGGAGTCTCTGTCGCTGTCGCGCGAACGCGACGGGCGCCGCCGGACCTTAGGGTGGCGATTGCCGGCCAGGGGGCTCGGGCCGACGAAGTGGATCCTAGCGCATTCGCGTCAAGGACCGCGTTCTTGCGAGCTCTCCTCGGGCGCTGCGGCACCCGAAACCTCGGAGCCGTGATCACGCTTGCCTGTGGGGCTCGCCGGCAGCAGCAGGTGCCCGTCGAGCACCGCATGGGCAACGTGGACGAGCTTCAGACCGCTGTGGCGTGCATGATCGCGCAGCATCGCGAAGGCCTGGCGCTCGTCGACCTGGTAGCGCTCCATGAGGATGCCTTTGGCGCGCTCGGTCTGCGCGCGCCGGCCGAAGGCGCCCTGCAGATTGTGGTATTCCGCGAACCGGCGCAGCGTGATGTCGAGCGCGCTTTGCAGCTCGTCGGGCGACCCGTCGACGATGTACGCGAACACGCCCCGCTTGGCCGCCTCGTCGACGAACGCGGCGTCGTGGCCTTCGAGCACGGCGATCACCGGGCACTCGGCCTCGCGCACGATGCGCTCGATCAGCTCCAGCGCGTGCGTGGAGCTCGTGCCCAGGCCTACGAGTGCGACGTCGGGGTGCTCGTTCGAGGTCAGCGCGCCGACCTCGACGACGTGCGTCGATCCGGCAATCACGGTGTGGCCCAGTCCGGAGACGAGCGTCGTCACGAGCGCGATACGGTCTTCGCGCTCGTTCGCGATCAGGACCCTCAGGTGCTGGTGATCGGTCGTCATGAGATGCTCCTCTCCGCAGCGGGCGACTCGTGGCCGGTCACGTCGTCCGGGGTGACGGCATCGACCCATGCATGACGGGTGTGACGCGCCAGCGCCTGATAGCGGGCGCGGCCTTCCACCACGTCGATGATCGTAAAACCCGCGTTCTCACTCACGACCGAAGCAGTCTCGGGATTCTCGTGGTTGACACAAACGATGAAGCGGCTCCCGTAGGCGCGCACGGCCTCGTACTCGGAGTGCGTCGGGAGGATGCGATCGAGGCAGTCCGGGTCGCCACACTCACAGCGCAGTTCCAGGCGGGTGTCGCCAGTCTTCAGTCTGAGGTTCAAGCGCTCGATCGCCTCGTTGGCGTCGCGGATGAGGCACTGCTGGTCGGCCTCGCGGGATGCGCGAGGGCCGCCCAGCCCTGGCACGTTCCTTCCCATAGTCCGACTCCCGGCAGAGATTCGCGGTGCCGCTGTCGGCGGCATACGCCGCCGCCTTCCGGATGTTTGGGAAAGCATCGCCAGCCAGGAGTTGGGGCCAACGCGGACAGGATACCACCCTACGTCCCGGCCGACCACCAAGCGACCGCCATGTCGGGAGGCGCGCGATACGGGCTAGGCTGCCCGGGTGGCTGTTACCGACGATGCCCCTGCCGGGCCGCTCGCCGGCGACGAAGTGCGGTTGATCGATGCCTGGTGGCGCGCGGCGAACTATCTCTCGGTCGGGCAGATCTACCTGCTCGGCAATGCGCTGCTGCGCGAGCCGCTCCGGCCCGAGCACGTCAAGCCCCGCCTGCTCGGACATTGGGGCACGACACCCGGCCTGAATCTGATCTGGGCGCACCTCAACCGGATCATCCGAGCACGCGGTCTCGACCTGCTCTACGTGACCGGGCCCGGCCACGGCGGCCCCGGGATCGTGGCCAATGCCTACCTCGAGGGCACCTACAGCGAGCTCTACGCGCGGGTCAGCCGTAACGAGGAGGGGCTTCAGCACCTCTTCCGCCAGTTCTCGTTCCCCGGCGGCATCCCGAGCCACGCGGCGCCCGAGACCCCCGGCTCGATCCACGAGGGCGGAGAGCTCGGATACGCGCTCGCACATGCCTTCGGCGCGGCCTTCGACAACCCCGGCCTGACGGTCGCCTGCGTGATCGGCGACGGCGAGGCCGAGACCGGCCCGCTTGCGACGAGCTGGCATGCCAACAAGTTCCTCGACCCGGCGGCCGACGGGGCCGTGCTGCCCATCCTGCACCTCAACGGCTACAAGATCGCGAGCCCCACGGTGCTCGCGCGCATCCCGGAGCACGAGCTGCGCTCGTTGCTGAGCGGCTACGGCTGGCGTCCGCTGTTCGTCACGGGCGGCTTCGACGGCGAGGAGCCCGCGCGCGTGCACCAGCTGCTGGCAGAGACGCTCAACGAGGCCTTCGATGAGATCCGGCGCATTCAGGCGATTGCGCGCAGAGGCGACCTCGTCGAGCGCCCGGCCTGGCCCATGATCGTGCTGCGCACGCCGAAGGGCTGGACCTGTCCGAAGATCGTCGACGGCAAGCCCGTCGAGGGCACCTGGCGGGCACACCAGGTGCCGCTGACCGAGGTGCGCGAGAACGACGCGCACCGGCGCCTGCTCGAGGACTGGATGCGGAGCTACCGCCCGCAGGAGCTGTTCGACGAGTCGGGCGTGCTGATCTCCGAGATCGCGGCGCTCGCGCCCGTCGGCGACCGTCGCATGAGCGCGAGCCCGCACGCCAACGGCGGAATGCTGCTGCGCGACCTGCTCCTGCCCGATTTCCGCGACTACGCGGTGGAGGTCGCCGAGCCCGGCGGGCAGCGCAGCGAGGCGACACGGGTGCTCGGCACGTATCTGCGTGACGTGATCGCGGGCAATCGCGACAACTTCCGCATCGTCGGCCCCGACGAGACCGCGTCGAACCGGCTGACCGCGGTCTTCGAGACGACGACGCGCGCGTGGCAGGGCGAGCGCATGGCGACCGACGAGGGCCTGGGCCCCGACGGGCGGGTGCTCGAAGTGCTCTCGGAGCACCTCTGCCAGGGCTGGCTCGAGGGCTACCTGCTGACCGGCCGGCACGGCCTCTTCAACTGCTACGAGGCGTTCATCCACATCATCGACTCGATGTTCAATCAGCACGCGAAGTGGCTGAAGACATCGGCGCGGATCCCGTGGCGGATGCCGATCGCGTCGCTCAACTACCTGCTCACCTCGCACGTGTGGCAGCAGGATCACAACGGTTTCTCCCACCAGGATCCGGGCTTCATCGATCACGTCGTGAACAAGAAAGCCGAGGTCATTCGCGTCTACCTGCCGCCCGACACGAACTGCCTTCTGTCGGTCATGGACCACTGCCTGCGCAGCCGGCACTATGTCAATGTCGTGGTCGCGGGCAAGGCCCCGGCGCTCACCTACCTGTCGACGGACGACGCGATCGCCCACTGCACGCGCGGCATCGGCATCTGGGAGTGGGCGTCCAACGACGGCGACCACGAGCCGGATGTCGTCATGGCCTGTTGCGGCGACGTGCCGACACTCGAGACACTGGCTGCCGTCTCGCTCCTCCGCGCTCGCATGCCGGACCTGCGCATACGTGTTGTCAATGTCGTCGACCTCATGCGGCTCGAGTCGGACAGGGAGCACCCCCACGGTCTGCGCGACGCGGAGTTCGACGCGCTCTTCACGGTCGACCGCCCGGTGATCTTCGCCTATCACGGCTACCCCTGGCTGATTCACCGCCTGACCTATCACCGCGCGAATCACGCCAATTTCCATGTCCGGGGCTACAAGGAGGAGGGCACCACGACCACGCCCTTCGACATGGTCATGCTCAACGACCTCGATCGCTTCCACCTCGTGATGGACGTGATCGACCGCGTCCCCGGGCTGTCGGAGATCTGCGCGCACGTACGGCAGGACATGCAGGATGAGCGCCTGCGCAGTCGCGCCTACACCCGTGAGCACGGAGAGGACCCGCCTGACGTGTCCGGCTGGACCTGGCCGGGCTGATCGCTTGACCGGCGTCCTCGTCGTCAATGCCGGCTCGACGAGCCTGAAGCTCTCGGTGGTGGACGAGGCCGGGCGGAGCCGGACGCTCGCCTCGCTCGGCGATGCGCCCGAAGATGTCGTCGCGGTCGGCCATCGCGTCGTCCACGGAGGCGCGGGCTTTCGCGCGCCGGTGCTGCTGGACGATGCCCGCCTGGCGGAGTTGCGCGCGCTCGTGGATCTCGCGCCACTCCACAACGCGCCCGCGCTGGCGGCCATCGACGAGGCCAGGCGCGCGTTTCCGGCGCTGCCCCAGGTCGCCGTGTTCGACACCGAGTTCCACGCGACGCTGCCCGACGAGGCATCCACCTACGCCGTGCCCGAGCGCTGGCGCACGCAGTGGCACGTGCGCCGCTACGGCTTTCACGGCCTCGCGGTGCAGTGGGCGAGTGAGCAGGTACGCGTCGACCGGCTCGTCGTCTGCCACCTCGGCGGGGGCTGCTCGGTCAGCGCTGTCCTGCGCGGGCAATCGGTCGACACGACGATGGGCTTCAGCCCGCTCGAGGGTGTCGCCATGGCCACACGGGCGGGATCACTCGATCCGGCGGCGATCCTCTATCTGCTGCGGCGCGGAGGGGGGTCGCCGGACGACATCGAGCAGGCCCTGGAGCGCGAGTCCGGTCTGCTCGGGCTCTCGGGGCTCTCGGCGGGCGTCGAGGATCTCGAGCGCTCGACCGAGCCGGCCGCCCAGCTCGCGCTCGACGTCTACTGCTACCGCATCGCGGGCGCGATCGGAGCGATGGCCGTTGCGCTCGGCGGGCTCGCCGCCATCGTTTTCAGTGGCGGGGTGGGAGAGAGGTCGGCACTCGTCCGCGCACGCGTCTGCGCGCGCCTGGCGTTCCTCGGCGTGGAGCTCGACGAGCAGTGCAACGCCTCCGTGACGCCGGACGCCGACGTCGGAGCGCGCGATTCCCGCGTGCGGGTCGTCGTCCTGCGAGCGCGCGAGGACCTCGTCGCCGCGCGCGCCGTGCGCAGCCTGCTCGACGCTAGTCGGCCCACCAGCCCTGGATGACCTCGCCGTCGCCGTCGTGGCGCGCGCCGAAGGCGAGCATCTCCATCCCGTTGGACCCGGCCTCGAAGGAGCGGACGACACCAGGGGCGACGCGCACGGCGTCGTGCTTCGCGACGTCCACGATCTCGTCGTCGAGCTTGACGCGGCCGGAGCCGGCGATCACGACGTAGACCTCCTCGGCCTTGTGGTGCTTGTGCCCGAACGGCTGGCGCATCCCGGACTTGAGCCTGTGGAAGCTGACACCCGTCGTCTCGGCATCAAGGTCGCCGTTGCAGAAGCGCGCCTCTTCGATCTCGCCCATCCCGAACTTCGGGGCGGAGTCCTCGACCTCGGTGAGTCGCTTGAGCGTGTAGGGGGTCGTCATGAGCTGCTCCTTCAGGCTGGGTACTCGTCGTGCAGGCGCCACCACTCGTACGGGGCCGACTGCGGCCGGCCTGCAGGTGTCTGTTCCCAGTTTTCCTGCCGCCCGAACGGCGTCAGGTCGAGGAACGTCCAGGTGCTGCCCAGCGCTTCGACGCCGCGGCCATTGGTGAAATACGTGCGGAAGACGCTCTCGCCGTCGCGCAGGAAGACGCTCAGGCCGAACGTCTCGCGACCGTCGATCGTGACGCCGAAGTCGTCGTTGAAGTCGCTGCCGAAGGACGAGACCCACGGCACTGTCCAGCCCATGCGCCGCTTGAGCGGCACGAGCTCGCTGAACGGCGCGCGGGAAACGAGAGTGAACGAGGTGTCTCGCGCATGCAGGTGCGCGAGCTCGCCGACGTTGTCGGTGAAGAGCGAGCAGCCCTCGCACACGTGATCGCTGCCGGGGGCGAGCATGAAGTGGTAGACGATCAGCTGCCGCCGGCCCTCGAAGAGATCGAGCAACGTGAGCTGCCCGTCCGGGCCCTCGAAGGCGTAGCTCTTGTCGATGCGCACCATGGGCAACTTGCGCCGCTCCGCCGCCAGTTCGTCGAGCGCCCGCGTCGCGGCCTTCTCCTTGACGAGCAGCCGATCGCGGTCAGCCTGCCACTCGGCAGCCGATACAACGGTCGGCAGATTCATTCCGCCGCCGGTTCGCCGTAGAGCCCCGGCCGGTAGGCGTCCTCGACCTCGTGTCGCACCTGCGATTCGCGCCGCTGCTCCTCCGCGGCGAGCTGGGCGATCGATTTGCTCGGGCTCCTGATCTCGTCGGGATCGGGCCAGCTCTCGGCCTTCCACAGTTCCGAGCGGAGGAACGCCTTGCCACAGTGGCTGAAGACCTGGCGCACCTCGACATCGGCGACGAACCAGGGTGGGCGTCCGTCCACCGCGCACGCCTCGAGCAGATCCGGGTCGCGCGTGAGCCGCGCAGTGCCATTCACGCGCAGGGTCTCGGAAATGCCCGGGACGACGAAGAGCAGGCCGACGCCCGGTCGTGTGACGAGGTTCTGAACGCCGTCGAAGCGGCGATTGCCGGGAAACTCGGGAATCAGCAGACGGGTATCCGTGAGCACGTGCGCGAAACCCGGCGGCCCGCCTTTCGGACCGGCGTCGCACGACCCGTCGGCGCCCGTCGTCGCCATGACCAGGAATGGCGCCGCCGCGATGAAGGCCTTCGTCTGGTCGTCGAGTTGCGGCATCTCCTTCGTCACGACTCTCGGAAGCGGCTCGCCGAACAATTCACGTAGCTGCGCGGTCGAGGAGATCGTGTGCTGGCCGGCATCGATCATGCCGCCAGTCTAGCGAGCGGGCCCAGACAATTCCCCTTCTCGGGGGATACCGGGTATGGCATGTCCGGGAGCTAATGGCGCCAGTTGAAAGCGGTGCCTCACCCGACGAGGCCCACTACCAGGGAGGCTCGAAATGCTCAACATGATCACCAAGCTCCAGCTGCTCACCCAGCGCGACCGCGGCCAGACGATGGCCGAGTACGCAGTGGTGCTCGCCGTCATCACGATCGGCATCTTCGTTGCTCTTGGACTTCTTTCCGGTGCCATCTCCGGCGCGCTCTCGACGATTTCGGCCCAGCTCTAAAACCCCCGCAAACGACCGCGGGCCTACGAGCCCGCGTCTACTGCTGCAGGATCGAGAGAGGCGCCGGACCGGCGCCTCTCTCACTTTTTCCGCCGTGCATACTCCCGGGATGCCGGAGCTGCACCTGACCTACCTCAACCGCCCCGACGTCGAGGCGCTCGCGCTGAGCGATGACGAGATCCTGGGCGCCGTGGAACGCGGTCTGCGGGCGCAGGGGCGGGGCGAGACGGTGATCGAGCCGCGCGTCCACCTGCGACCGGATGAGGCCTTTCGCGGCCACTTCAACGTCCTGCGCGGCTACGTCGCGCCGCTCGACCTCGCCGGCATCAAGGTGGTGGGCGACTACGTCGACAACTACAAGCTCGGGCTGCCATCCGAGAACGGCCTGCTGAGCCTCTACGACCCGCACACGGGCGTGCCGCAGGCCGTGATCGATGCGGCAGGGCTGACCGACATGCGCACCGGCGCGGTCACCGCGCTGGGCGCTCGCCACCTCGCGCGCGCCGATGCGCGTGTCCTCGGACACATCGGAGCGCGCGGCACGGCCTACTGGAACGTGCGCCTGCTGGCCCACCTGTTCGAGTTCGAGGAGATTCGCGTGCACTCGCGACGACCCGAGAGCCGCGCGGCGTTCGGCGCGCAACTCGAGCGCGATCTCGGTCGCCCGGTGCGCGTCTGCGACGACTGGGAGCCGGTCGTTCGCGGTGCAGACATCGTGGTCGAGGCAACTCGCCTGGAGCGGCCCGAGCCGCTGCTCCGCACGGACTGGATCGAGCCCGGAGCGCTCGTCGTGCCGTACGGCACCATGAGCGCCGTCGAGTTGTCGCTGACCGACATCATGGACAAGCTCGTGGTCGACGACTGGGGCCAGTGCCGCAGCGGCCCGTTCGGCTCACTGCGCGCGCACGTCGAGGCGGGCAAGCTGTCGGAGCGGACGCTTTACGGCGAGCTGGGGGAGATCGTGGCCGGTGCCAAGCCCGGGCGAGAGCGCGACGACGAGACGATCTTGTTCTGGCACCGGGGCCTCAGCCTGAGCGACATCGCGCTCGGGCACGCCATGCTCGAGAAGGCCGCGCGCCTGGGCATCGGCCAGCGCCTGCGCTACGCCTGAGGACGCACCCTAGGAGGACTCGGAGCGTCGTTCGCCGTCTCGTCGAGCGCGGCGGCGAGGCGCTCCAGCCCGATGCCACTGATCAGCAGCCGCTCCTTGCGGTTGCCGAGCAGCTGCTGTGTCCAGTCCGTGAAGCCGCCGTCGGCGAGCTCGAGCACCTCGCCCGACGCGCTCTGGATCGTGATGCGCAGACAGGCCGCGCGGTAGTAGTCGAGGGCCCGTTCACGCTCGAGGTCGATGGCGAACGTCGCGTCCGGGAACTCGGCGGCGAGCGGCTCGATCACCGTCCGCACCAGGTCCGCTGCCCGCGCGCCGTCGATCGGCGTAACGCCGATGCGCAGCGTGCCCGGTTCCAACCCGCGGTCAGCGAGGCTGCCGAGCAGGCGGCCGTAGAAGCGCAGATGCTCGACCAGGGCGTCGCCCTCGAAGCCGAAGGCGCCCTCGTCGCGCCCGGCGGTGCACAGGCCGAGCAGCGCGAAGTGCTGCGAGAAGGCGGGATCGTCCCAGACCTGGGCGCGCACCACCCGGTGTGTGGCGGCCAGGCGCACCCGTTGCCGGCTGCCTCGCTCTGCGGCCAGGAGCGCGTGCCGCCGCAACGCGCACTCCAGGGCGAGCACGTTGGTCGGATCCGAGACGACCTCCGTGCCGCGCGTGGTGGCGATCACGCTGTTCTGCTCGACCGCCGTCAGCGCGGCGACGCTCCCGAGCGGGCAGACGGGCGAGAGCGCGAGCACCTCGAAGCCGCCCGGCAGGTGCTGCCGCGCGCTCTGCTCGAGCGCGAGCAGCGCTCCGGGATCGATCGCGCTCGGCCGCACGAACCGATCGCGCTCGTAGCGCTGCAGCACCTCGGCGGGCCGGGTGCGCGCCGCGCGACGCCGCGAGACGGCGAGCAGCAGCGATTGCAGATCGGTCGGCGGAAGCCGCTCCGCGAGCAGACCGGCGATGCCGGGAACGCCGATCCGGCGATCGATGCGTCTCAGGATGTCGGCCTCGGCGTCGCGCACGCGAAGAGCCTAGCCCGCGGTCGAGCCACCGGGCTCGCATTCCGGTAGCGTCTGCGCATGCGGACTGGGAGGGTCTGTGCGCTTGCACTGTGCGCCCTCGTCGCGATCCCCTGCGTGGCGGGCGCCGCCGGGGCGCCTCCGAGCTGGCCGACGGCCTCGGACATCCGCTCGTACACGCCGGGCCTCGGCGCGAAGGATGCCGCCTGCGTGGCGCGCTACTACCGCGGCCGCCTGTCGCGCAAGGCGTGGCTCACCCCCTACTTCAAGCTGACCCCGGCACAGAAGACCGTGACGGACGCCGGGTTCAACCACTGCCAGACGAAGGCCCAGCGCATCGCCCTGATCGAGCGCCAGGAGACCATCTACTTCGGGCAGCACCAGGCGAATGCGTGCGTTGCGCGTGCCATGGACGCGCGCACCCGCGCGCAGCGGCTCGCATTGACGTCGCTCGCCCGCCAGATTCGCGAGGACGACAAGGTGTTCCGGCGCTGCGGCCTGATAGGCCAGCTGTACGCAACGCTCGGCAAGGGCACGAAGCTCGTGCTGACGCAGTCCGAGCAGCGCTGCGCGAACAGGGTGGGGTCGGCCGATCCGGTTCGGCTACGCACGAAGGCTCCCTCGACGGCGCAGCGCAAAGCGGTCGGGACCGTGTTCGACCGCTGCGTCGGCCGCAAGAGCGAGGAGGCGATGTGGCGCAGCCTGCTGGCGAACTTCAAGCCCGCGAGCGCGATCCCGTGCATCGCGAGGCACTCGGTGAGCATCACGTTCGTGACGTTCTTCTCGGATGCGACGACCCTGGAGCGCCAGGCCAAGGCGGCGGCCGCCGCATGCCACGTCCCGATGAGGTAGATCCCGCCATGTCGGCAAACCGCCTGACGAACGTCGCGCCCGTGGCAACGCACGTTCGCAGCGCCTGCGCGCCGGCAAGCCTGCGCTGGCCGGCCATTCTCAGCGCGCAGCCA
>JALYLC010000827.1 GCA_030774435.1 Actinomycetota bacterium | reverse complement strand
CTCTTGCTTTCGATTTCGCCTCTGCTCGTTGTCGGGCGGCCGTGCACTTGCGTTGAGCTGTCGACCGGTTCGGACGGCATCGAGAGCGCACCGACCGGTCGGGCGGATCGTGACTTGATAGGAGCCTCGGCCGATGGCTGCGCGATCCCACCGTCTACGGCACAGGAGCGCAGATGTTCACGATGGCATGCCTCGAGGGCGAGGTCATCCTCGGCGTCGTCGAGCGGCTGCTGGCCAAGCACGCCGCCGCCGCCGCGCACCGCTGCCCGACGCTCAACAGCGAGCAGGTTTCCCCGCACTTCCTGCGCCACACCAGCGCCATGCGCCTCCTGCACGCTGGCGTCGACACCACGGTGATCGCGCTCTGGCTCGGCCACGAGTCCACGCGCACCACCGACATCTACCTCCACGCCGACCTCGCCCTCAAGGTGAAAGCATTCGCGCGGCCACCCCGCCGAACACGTGACCGCGGCCACGAGAAGCTCCCCACTGGTGGCCACGTAATTCCCCACCCGTCCGGTTCGCGCTCGACGGTGCGGTGCTCTTGCACCCACGGTCGGGAGGACGCCCATGAAGAGCGGGAGGACGCAGGTGGAGATCGTCGCCCTCTACGAGGAGTTGGGCAGCTATCGCGCGGTCGCGGCGGTGGTTGGTTGCGATCACAAGACGGTCAAGCGCTACGTCGACGCCGCCGGCGATGCCGGTCAGTTGGCACCTGTGTTGACGCGCTCGCGGGTGACCGACGACGTCGCGCAGGTGATCGCCGAGCGCATCGAGCAGACGCACGCGAAGATCACCGCGCGGCGGCTGTTGCGGGTCGTGCGGGCGGCGGGCTATGACGGTTCGGAGCGCTCGCTGCGCCGCGCGGTCGCCGACGCCAAGCAGTTGTGGCGTGAGAAGCAGGCGGCCGAGGGCCGCGTCTACCGTCCGTGGATCTCGGCGCCCGGAGAGTGGATGCTCTGCGACTGGGGAGCGGCCGGGACGGTCCTCACGCCGGCCGGGCCGCGGCGGCTGTCGTTCTTCTCCGGGGTGCTTGGGTGGTCGCGGTTTCGGACGGTCAGCTTCTCCTGCAGCGAGCGTTTCGGCGCGCTGGCGGTCGGGCTGGCGCACAGCTTCGAGCAGGTCGGCGGCGTCCCCGGACGGGTGCTGTTCGACAACCCCAAGACCGTCGCCACGAGCCACCTCGCGGGGGCGGCGGTGCTCAACCCCGACTTGGTGCGTTTGGCGGCGCACTATCGCTTCTCGCCCCGCACGACCGAGCGCCAGGACCCCGAGTCCAAGGGCAAGGTCGAGGCGCTCGTTCGGTTTACGAAGTCTGACCTGATCCCCTACGACGGCTTTGCGTCGCTCGACGAGGCCAACCAGGCCGGCGCTGCATGGTGCGCCGAGGTCAACGCCGAGATCCATTACGAGACGCGGGCTCGGCCCTCCGAGCGGCTGGCGGTCGAGCTGCCGCTGCTGCGCGCGCTGCCCGCCGGCCGCCCGGTGGTGGCGTGCGGCGAGGAGCGCAAGGTCGACCGGCTGGCGACGGTGCGGTTCTGCTCGGCGCGCTACTCGGTGCCGCACCGCCTGGTCGGGGAGAACGTCACCGTCCAGGCCAGTGATCGCGAAGTCGTGATCATGTTTCGCGGCGTCCCCGTGGCCCAGCACGCGCTGCTGGCGCCCGGCGAGGCATCGATCAGCGACTCGCACTACCCGACACCGGCACCGACCGGCGTTCGCGCGCTGCGGCCCCGCACCGCCTCAGAGCACGCGTTCCTCGCGCTCGGCGCGGAGGCCGAGGGCTACCTGCGCGCTGCTGCGGCGGCCGGCACCGCCCGGCTGCACGAGCGTCTCGAGGAGGCGCTTGGCCTCGCGCGCACGCGAGGAGAAGATCAGGCCCGCGCGACGCTCGCGCGTGCGACCAGCTTCGGGCGCTTCGCCCACGGCGACCTCGGCTCGATCGCCGACGGGCTCGCCGCCGCACCGCCAACCACCGTCGCCGACGCCGCGCCGCTGGCGCTTGAGGGATTGCCGAAGGTCGCGGTCCGCTCACTGGATGACTACCGCCGCAGGCGCCGATGACTCAGCCCCTGGATCCCGAGCTGGAGGCCGGGCTGCGCAGGTTGCGGCTGCGCGGGATGCGTGAGCTCGCCCCCGAGTTGCTGCAGACCGCAAAGACCCAGCGCTGGCCGCCACACGAGCTGTTGGCCACGCTCGTGCGCGAGGAGCTCGCCGCGCGCGACGCGTCCAACGAGCGCACCAGGATCAAGGCCGCCGGGTTCCCCGCCCACAAGACCCTCGACGGCTTTGACCTCAAAGCCAGCCAGCTGCCACGCCCGACGTTCGAGTTCCTCGCCTCGCTGGAATGGCTTGATCGCAACGACAACCTCTGCCTCGCCGGGCCCGCCGGCGTCGGCAAGAGCCACCTCGCCCAAGCCCTCGGCCGCGCCGCGATCACCGCCGGCAAGAAGGTCCGCTTCTTCCCCGCCGACCAGCTCATCGAAGCGCTCTACCGCGGTCTGGCCGACAACACCGTCGGCAAACTCATCGAACGGCTGCTGCGCCACGACCTCGTCGTCATCGATGATCTCGGCTTCACCGCGCTGGACCGCGTCGCCGCCGATCACCTGTTCCGCTTCATCGCCGCCGCCTACGAACAGCGCTCGATCGCGATCACCACCAACGTCGACTTCGAGCACTGGACGCAGTTCCTGCCAGACGCCGCGACCGCAACGGCGATCCTCGACCGCTTCTTGCATCACTGCCACGTCATCGCGCTTGACGGCGAGAGCTACAGACTGCGTGAAGCCCGCAACGTCATCACCCCCGCCTGACCACACGCCGACCGGCCCCTCTCGCGCGGGCCGCGCGCCGGCATCTCACTCCACTCGGCGCTACGCGCCTTCGCTCCGCGAGACCCGGCGAGAACCTCCACGCCGCCGGCCCTACAAGCGTGGGGAATTACCTGGCCACCAGTGGGGATTCTTGATGGCCCTTGACAAACACGCGCGCCGGCCGCCACCAGGCGCCCGACAGCCTCCTGGCCTTCCTCAAGAGCCTGTGATTATGCCGAGCCCCAGGGCCCCCTAACCTCCTCACAGCAGCCGCAAACGGCACCGTCGATGACCGAATCGGCATAACCACCGGCGCGGCATAACGAGAGCAACCGCCCGATCGCGCATGTGGCGCGCGATCTCGGTG
>JALYLC010000826.1 GCA_030774435.1 Actinomycetota bacterium | reverse complement strand
GGGGCGGCGCGAATCAGGTCGATGCCCGCCGCCTGCAGCTCGGCCTCGGCGCGGGCCGTGATCTCCCCTAGGGCGCTCTGGTCGTAGAAGCTCGACCCGAACGGCACGTAGCCCGCGGTCAGCCGCTCCACGCCCGCCCGCGCTCTCAGGCCTCGACGCTGCCGTCGGCCTGCAGCCGCGAGACGGACTGCACGCCGCCGTAGAGCACCGCCGAGACCTCGGTCTCGAGTACCTCGCCCGCGTTGAGGACGCGCGCGCGACCGGCGGCCACGGCGTCGGCGAGCGGGCTCGGATAGCCGGTCCAGGGCTCGGCGATCGCGTGGTAGTAGTCGCGCCAGCCGCCGTACACGAGCCACAGCCAGACGACCGGGAACAGCTCCTTGTCGAAGCACATCCCGAACCCGCGGCGCGCCTCGGTGTCGGTGGCCGCGACCCAGCCGTCGTCGAGCTCGGTCAGGTAGTGCAGCGCGAAGCAGGCGGCGTCGGGCCCGAGCGCGCGGCGAACGTCGAGCGAGCCGAGCAAGGGCCACTCGTAGCTGTCGCCGAGCTTGCCGACCGTGCCCCCGCCGTTCTCGTCGACCAGACCGTGCTTCGCAGGCACGTCGAAGCGGTGTGCCGGGGTGATCGCCTGCACGGGGTGGATGCCCCAGTTGAAGTCGAACGGCTGGTGCCCTGTGTGCTCGAGCCGGTAGCTGATCCGCAGCACGGGCGAGCCGCGCTCGATGCGCAGGCGGCGCGTCCAGCGCGCGGGCGTGATCGGCGTCTCGATCGTGAGCGCGAGCTCGACCGCATCGGGCCCGGCTGCGACGATCTCGTGCCGCGCGCGCTGCGTCCAGAGCTCGCCCATGTAGGGCAGCAGGTCGCCGTAGCGGTTGGGAGAGGGAGCGCCGCCGGGGAAGGCCTCGTCCCAGCCGCCCGCCCAGTGGTCGTCGAAGTTCGCGTGTAGCTCGGCCCGGTGCGGCTGGACGCGCGGCGACTTCCAGAGCAGGTCGTGGTCGCGGGCCTTGTCGATGAAGCGGAAGATGTTGCCGCCCAGCTCGGGCAGCACGTCCACGGCCAGGTGCTCGTTCTCGAGCCGGATGCAGCTCAGTCCGCGGTAGGCCCAGTTGTCGTCGATGCGGCAGGTCATCTCAGTAACAGGTCGCCAGCAGGCCGCCGTCCACGACGAGCGGCTGGCCGCTCATGAACGAGGCATCGTCGGAGGCCAGGAAGACGACGGCGCGCGCGATCTCGCGCGGCTGGGCGATGCGGCCGAGCGGGTATTCGGCGCTGACCTCCGCGCGCAGGGCGGCGGGGTCGGCGGCGGTGTCGAAGTAGGCCTGCACGAGCGGCGTGTCGATGTCGCCTGGGCAGATCGCGTTGCAGCGGATGCCGTCGCCGCCGTACTGCACGGCCGTCGCACGCGTGATCCCGAGCACGCCGCCCTTGGCGGCGCAGTAGGCCGCGAGGATGCCGTCGCCGACCAGCGCGAGGATGGACGCGACGTTGACGATCGAGCCGCCGCCCGCGGGTCGCATCGTCCGCACGGCGTGCTTGCAGCCGAAGAAGACACCCTTGAGATTCGTCCCGAGCACGCGATCGAGCTGCTCCTCGCTGGTCTCGGCAAGCTCCTCCTCGACCTGGATGGCGGCGTTGTTGACCATCACGTCGAGGCGCCCGTACTGCCCGGTCGCCGCCCCCAGGAGCGCCACGACGTCGGCCTCGCGGCTGACGTCGGCGTGGTGATACGTGCCGATGCCGGCCATCGTCTCCCGGCCGTCGTCGTCGTCGATGTCGCAGCCGACGACGATGCCGCCCTCGCCGGCGAGCTCACCCGCGATCGCGCGGCCGAGGCCGGAGCCGACGCCGGTGACGACGCAGACACGCCCGTTCAGGCGTCCCATCAATAGCCTCCCTGTGCGACCTCGTCGGGCTCCTCGTACCAGCGCACGCGGTCGCCGACCCGGGCCCGCGCCTTCCACTTGACCGACTTCGGGGCGGCCTCGATTGCCGCCGTGAGGCCCGCGAGACGGGCGGCGATGAGGCGCTGCTCGTCGCCGCTCAGACCGCTCTCGGCGAGCCCGCTGCTGAGCCGCTCGAGGTTGATCTGCAGCGTGCGGTAGAGACCCCAGTCGCGCGCGCAGAGATCGGCGATGCGCGCCGCGTCGATGAACTCGACGTCGCCGGAGCCGAGCTCGTGCTCGAGCACGAGCGCGTAGGCATCGGAGCGGTCCTTCGCGTTGAGCGTCACGATCTGCAACTTCGTCAGCAGCAGGTCGGCGAGCGGCACCGTCACCGGATCGCGGTCGAGGTGCTCGCCCACCGGCAGCACGTGGCACATCTCGAACGTGTTGACGAAGACGTCGAGCTGCCTCCCGTTGGCCTCGTCGTAGAAGAGCATCCGCCGCGCGCCGTGCATCGCGTTGAACGTGCGGTTGGGGACGTAGCCCTGCGCCTCGATGAAGGCGCCCGCGCGCCGGCCTTCGCCCTTGCCGGTGACGACGTCGATGTCGCGGATCTCGCGTGCGAACGCCGGATGCAGCTCGCCCTGGACGTGCAGCCGGACGGCAACGCCGCCGATCAGCCGCAGACGCAGGCCCTCCTCCTCGGCCGCCGCGAGGAGCCGTCGCGCCTCGTCGACGACATCCGGCAGGATCGGCGACGTCACTCGCGCGGTACCGGCGTCATGGAGCGGCAGTGTATCCACGGCTCTGGATCGCTCTCAGCCCGTCACGAACTGGTGGCGCGCTCTCTCGCCGGTGAGGTTGACGAGGCACCCGGCGATGCGCCCGGTGTGGTAGTCGCTGCCCGGGTTGACGCACAGCGTCCGGCCGATCCGAGTCGCGCCCGCGGACTCGTGGATATGCCCGTGCAGCGCCGCGATCGGCTGGAAGCGCTCGATCGCCTCGCGCACCGCGGTGGAGCCGACAGGGATCATGTGGGGCTCCCCGCCGACGAGCACCATGTTGAAGTCGGAGTCGAGCTCGGCAGCGGTGTCGAGGCCCGAATCGTAGGGCGGCACGTGCAGGTTGAAGATGCAGCGGGAAACGTCCTCGACCTGGGTGGCGAGGGCTTCGATGCGGCGGTACAGATCGTCCTCGTCGAGCTCGCGCGGTGAGTCCCAGGGCGTGCGGTTCGAGTAGCCGAGCGAGAGCATCGTGTAGCCGTCGAACGCGACGATGCGCTCGTCGCAGGCCTGGACATACCTGGCGGCCTCGAGCTGCTCCTCGAGGCTCGTCGGATCGTCGTTGCCCGGCATGACGAAGCAGGGCACCCCGGAGGCGCTGAGCCGCTCGTCGGCCTGCTCGAGCCAGCGTGAGAACGTCTGCAGCATCACGCCCTCGAACCAGCGCTCGCGCTCCTCCTCGGGCAGGTCGGAGATGCGGGAGACCTCGGCCGCGGTCGTGCGATAGGGGTACATGCCGTTGCCGCGGATGCGCCGCTCGAGCGTCGCCAGCTCCGCCTCGCTCTCGGCGCGCTCGCTGCGACCGAACAGCTGACCGCTGAAGACGCCGGGCGGATCCTCGACCAGCGGGATGACCATCTTGCCGGTGACGTCCCCGCCCATCACGAGCACCTGCGCCTTGTAGTGCTTGGGCGCGTTCAGGAACTTCAGCCACAGCACCTCGGTGCCGTGGATGTCGCTCGCGTAATAGAGGCGGAGGGGGGCGCTGTCGCCGCCCCCCTCCGCCTTGCGTCGCCGGAAGACCACGCCTACTCGGGCGGGATCTCGAGATAGTTGAGCGAGAGGTCGATGCCCTGCGTCTTGCGCACGGCACTCGCCACGTAGTAGATGACCGCCCCCGCGATCAGGCAGCA
>JALYLC010000825.1 GCA_030774435.1 Actinomycetota bacterium | reverse complement strand
GGTCTGGCCCCGCCTGGCGGGGTCTGACCCCAGGTGGCGGAGCCTGACCCCTAGGTGGCGGGGGCGAGCCGGTTCCTTACCTGCTCGCGCCCGACGCCGAGGTGCCGAGCGATTGCTGCCTTGCTGTAGCCATGGCGAAAGTGCGCCGTTGCGATGGCTCGCTCGGAGGGATCTGCGAGAAGCGACGCGAGCGCCGGACGCGGTGCCGCGCGAGGGACGCCGCGCTCGTCGAGCGTCGTCGCCAGCATTCCTTCAGTCACCCAAGCCGCGTACGCGTCGCGCGATCCGAGCACGCCAAGCAATGGAGTGGCGTCGAGAAACGTCGGCTGGGGGTCGATGCCCGCGGTGGCCGAGTAACTTGACCACCGCCAGCCTGCCGGCGTGCTGCAGAGTCCCGCTCGAAGGGGGTTGAGGGGGACGTACCGCGCGAGCTCCAGCAAATAGCCCTCGTCTGTGATCAGCCGCGATCCAAAGCGCCCCTGGTACAGGTGACCAAAGCGCTCATGGCGCTGGTTGAACGCCTGAGCGGTGCATGTTCCGATCCAGTGCATCGCACGGGAGAGGTTGCCCAGGTCGGACGTCACAAGCAAATGGGAGTGGTTCGGGAGATAGCACCACGCGTGGCACCGCAGTCCGAACCGCAGAACCCCTCGCTCTAGCAGTGTCAGCGACCGCTCGTAGTCCTCCTCGTCGACAGCCACGACGGAGCGAGCGACACCGCGAACGAAAACGTGGTGCATCGCACCGGGGTAGTCGAGTCTCAAAGGCCGTGCCATGGCATGAGATTCACAGATCACGCGCGCCCACACAGGCGAGATTGAGCCGGTTCTGCACCTTCACCGCCACCTGGGGTCAGGCTCCGCCACCTGGGGTCAGACCCCGCCTGGCGGGGTCAGACCCCCGATTGGCGACCCCGATTGGCGGGACCCCGACTGGCGATCAGTAGCGGCGGTTGCTGCCGCGGCCGGGGCGGCTCGAGCGTTGGAGGACGTCGAACTCCTCGAGCGCCCGGCCCGAGCCTACGGCTACGCAGGTCAGGGGCGACTCGGCGACGTGCACGGGCATCTCGGTCTCGCGCCGTAGGCGCTCGTCCAGGCGGTGGAGCAGCGCCCCGCCACCGGCCAGCACGATCCCGCGGTCCATGATGTCGGAAGACAGCTCCGGCGGCGTCTTGTCGAGCGTCGACTTGATGGCGTCGATGATCTGCTGCAGTGGCTCGTCGAGTCCGAGGCGCACTTCCTGCGACGAGAGCATCACGGTCTTCGGAAGTCCCGTGACCAGGTCGCGGCCGCGGATCTCGGCCTGCATCTCCTCTTCCATCGTGGCCGCAGAGCCGATCTCGAGCTTGACCTCCTCGGCCGTCTGCGTCCCGATCAGCACCTTGTACTCGCGCTTGACGTAGTTGACGATCGCCTCGTCCAGCTCGTCGCCGCCGACGCGCACCGACTGCGACACGACGATCCCACCGAGTGAGATCACGGCCACCTCGGTGGTGCCGCCGCCGATGTCCACGATCATGTTGCCGGTCGGCTCGGCGACGGGCAGGCCCGCGCCGATCGCTGCCGCCATCGGCTCCTCGATCAGGTACGCCTGGCGTGCGCCGGCCGAGCGCGTGGCCTCCTCGACCGCGCGCTTCTCGACCCCGGTCACACCGGAGGGCACGCAGACGACGACGCGCGGGTGCGCCCAGCGATTCTGATGCACCTTCTGGATGAAGTGCCGGAGCATCTGCTCGGTCACCTCGAAGTCGGCGATCACGCCGTCTTTGAGGGGGCGGATGGCCTGGATGTTGCCGGGCGTGCGGCCGAGCATGCGCTTGGCCTCGATGCCAACGGCGTGCACTTCGCCCGTGCGCGTGTCGATCGCGACGACCGACGGCTCGGAGAGCACGATGCCCCGGCCGCGGACGTAGACGAGGGTATTGGCCGTGCCTAGGTCGACGGCCATGTCGCGGCCGCCGAACGAGCGGAGGTAGTCGAGGATGCTCATTGCGGGTTGGCCGAGCCTGGCGCGACGCGAGCGAATGCGCCCGGATGCAGGGCGATTCTACTCCTCACCCGGAAACGCGGCGACGGCGCTGCTCCAGCATCTCGACGAGCAGAGCGACGGGCAGGCCGACGACGTTGAAGAAGCATCCCTCGATGTTCGACACCAGTGCCGCCCCCGCCTCCTGAATGGCGTACCCGCCTGCACGCCCGCGCCATTCGCCGCGTGCGACGTACTCGTCGATGGCCCACCCGTCGAGCGCGCGGAAGCGCACTGCCGTCCGGGCGTGCCCCGTGCGCTCGCCGACGTCGTCGCGCAGCGTCAGGCCGGACACGACGTGATGGGTGCGCCCGGCCAGCAGGGCCAGCATCCCGGCGGCCTCGGGAGCGTCCGCCGGCTTGCCGAGCACCTGATCATCGATCACGACGAGCGTGTCGACGCCGAGCACGATCTCCCCCGCGCCGGGCTCGACCGAGCGCGCCTTGCCGATGCTGTGGCGCTCCGCGAGCTCAGCCGGAGCGAGGGGCAGCGGCAGTTCCTCGTAGGACGGCTCGACGATGCGGAACTCGAGCCCGAGCTGCGTGAGGATGGCGCGGCGCTGCGGCGAGCGCGACGCCAGGATCAGCGTCATTCCCCCGCGGGCAGGAGCTCGGCGGCCGCGAAGTAGAGCGGAAGCTCGCGCGCCGCGCTCTCCGGCGAATCCGATCCGTGCACGATGTTCTCGCTCAGCACGAGCGCATAGTCGCCGCGGATCGTGCCCGGCGCCGAATCGAGGGGGTTCGTCGCGCCCATCATGGTGCGCACCGTCGAGATCGCGCTCGGGCCCTCGAGCGCCATCGCGACCAGCGGGCCCGACGTGATGAAGTCGACGAGCTCGCCGAAGAACGGCCGGGCCGCGTGCTCGGCGTAGTGCTCCTCGGCGACCGCGCGCGCGAGCACGAGTTGCTTGAGGCCGCGGATGCGGAAGCCGCGCTGCTCGAAGCGGCCGATCAGCTCTGCAATCAGGCCGCGGCGGACGGCGTCGGGCTTGAGCAGGACCAGTGTCGTCTCTGTTGGCATCGCGCTTCCGGCTCTCGGCGGGTCAGGAGGAAGTCTCGTACAGCGTCATCGTGCGCTGCTGCTGCGTGGGCGCGGGCGCCTCGCAGTACGGGCACAGCCGCCACTCCGGCTTGAGCGCCGAGCGGCAGCGCGAGCAGGTCAGCTTGAGCCGGCGCGCGCAGTGGGGGCACGCGATGAAATCGGGCTCGACATCGCCGCCGCAGCCCGGGCACATGCCCTCCTCGCCGAGCCTGCGCTCCATGGCGCGGATCTCGAGCTCGCGCTCGCGCACGTCGTCGAGATATTCGGGCGGGCGGAGGATCGTGTAGACGAGCGCGCCCACGAACGGGAACACGAGCGCCGTGACGATCGAGACGCCGACCAGCACGGGGTCGTCGATGCGGCGCTTGGCGTCCTTGTACGTCCAGAACACGAGCGCCAGCCAGAGCACGCCCACGAAGAACAGCACCAGCAGCACGATCGCGTGGAACGTGCTCGAGCTGAAGAAGTCCGAGACACCCCCCAGCGGGTTGTCGCTGTTGTTGGAGGTGGCGGCGAGGGGCAGACTGGTCGGCATTCGGATCGATCGTTCGGGCGGCGGGGTGCGAGTCCTCTAGACGATCGCCTTCGCGAGCGCATAGCCAATGGCATAGAAGACCGCGATCGTGAGCAGGATCAACCCCAGGATGAGCGCGAAGACGCGCCAGAGGCTTCGCCTGCGCGGCATGCTAGCGGGCCTCCAGCGCCGTCGCGCGCAAACGTTCGAGCAGGTAGAGCGATCCCGTGACCACGACCGCGCCTCCTGCCCCCGCGCGCTCGCGCGCACGCGCGAGGGCAGATCCCGGGTCCGGCTCGGAGACGACGTCGCCGAAGCCCGCCGTGCGCGCGGCCGACGCGAGGTCCTCGGCGGGCAGCGCGCGCGCATGACCGACGTGGCCACTGGTCGTCGCGATGAGCATGTCGAGAGCAGGCGCGAGCGCTCCCAGTATGAGCTCGATCGGCTTGTCGTCCTGCAAAGCGACCACGCCGACGCGCGGGCGCCGCCCGCCGAGCACGCCCCCGAGCTCCCGTACCAGTGCCTGCACGCCCTCGGCGTTGTGCGCGCCGTCGAGCAAGATCGCGG
>JALYLC010000824.1 GCA_030774435.1 Actinomycetota bacterium | reverse complement strand
AAGCCCGCGCGATGCTATGCGCGAGGCGCCGACCAGACCACGCCGGCCAGCCATCCATATGGTCTTGAAAGGGTTCCAACCGGATCTACGAGCCGGCCGACGCCCCTGCTCGCTCCAACCACCCCAGACCCACACGCTCATTCAGATCGAACGTCTATCATCCTCTCGACGAAGACCTGCAGCGCCGCCAGCGCCTCGAGCTGCTCGCGGCGGCGCGCCAGCAGCGCCTCGTCCGCCCCGCTCGCATCGACCTGCGCAAGCACGCCCAGCGACTCCAGGAGCAGTGAGCGCCCCGCGCCGAGCTCCTCGCGGGCAGTGCGCTCGAGCTCGGCCCAGGTCAGGCGCAGGCGGGCCGCGGCGAGCTCGTCCGCCAGGCGGGATGCGTGCCGCGCGAGACGGTCGGCATAGAGCTCGAGGTCGAGTCGATCCATGCCTGCGAGGCTAGGTGCGGCGGCTGCGCCGCGTCCGTCACGCGCTGCGCCGGGAACGTGCCGGATGCCCGACCCGCGACTGTCCTTCTGCACACAGGTCGAGCAGCACGCACTCCGGGCAGCGCGGAGCGCGTGAGATGCAGACGGCCCGGCCGTGCCAGATCAGCAGGTGCGACCACTCGACCCAGGCCGCCCGCGGCACGATCTGCATCAGCTCGCGCTCGACGCGCTCCGGATCGGTCTCGACCGTGAGGCCCAGGCGCCGCGTCAGGCGACCCACGTGTGTGTCGACCGCGATGCCCTCGCGCCGGCCGAATGCATTGCCGCCGACCACGGCCGCGGTCTTGCGGCCCACGCCCGGCAGGCGCACGAGCTGCTCGGTGCGGCGGGGCACCTTGCCGCCGTGGCGCTCCAGCACTGCCAGTGCCGCGCCGCGCAGGGAGCGCGCCTTCTGGTTGTGGAACCCGGTCTGGAAGATCGCCTTCGAGATCTCGCCCTCGTCGGCATCGGCGAACGCCTGCGGGCCGGGATAGCGCGCGAACAGCTCGGGGGTGACCAGGTTGACGCGCTCGTCCGTGGTCTGCGCCGAGAGGATCGTGGCCACCAGCAGCTCCCACGGCGTCGTGAAGTCGAGCGAGCAGCGCGCTTCTGGATACTGGATGCGCAGGCGGCGCAGGATCGCGCGCACGCGGCTCTGGGGCGGGGACGAGGGGCTCAGGCGGCTCACGCGGGCTCGCGCTGCCAGCCCGGAGCCGGGCACAGGCGGTCGAGCGCCGGGCAGGTCGCGCAGTGCGCCCCGGCGCGGGCGATGAAGCTCGAGGCGCGCAGCCTGGCGATCGCGGCCCGCACCTCGGCGGCCAGCCAGTCTGCGTCCGCCTGCTCGTAGCGACGGGTGACGGTCTCCTCGGGACACTCGAGGAAGCAGAACGCGATCTCGGCCGCCGGCGCTCCGCTGCGCAGGGCGGCCAGTGCGTAGATCGCCCGCTGCAGCGCGTACTCGCTCTCGACCGCCGCCTCGGGCTCGCGCTGTCCGAGGGCGGTCGTCTTGAGGTCGGCGACGAGCAGCGCTCCGTCGGCGTCGCGCACGCAGATGTCGAGCGAGCCGCGCAGGACGACGTCGTCCTCGCAGAACGCGAAGGGCAGCTCGTGCGCGATTGTGCCGGCGGCGCGCATCCGCGCCGAGAGCGACGATCGCTCCCAGGCCGCGACGAGGCCCTCGACCAGCGCGCGATCCTCTGGCCCGAGCTCGGCGCGGGCGCGCTCGAGGCCGGTGGCGACAGCGCGATGCACCGCCTCGCCGAGACTCGCACCGCGCAGCGGAGCACCCGGGGCGAGCGGCGGCCGCAGCCCGATCACGCGCTGGGCGTAGTACGAGAAGCCGCAGCGATCGTGCAGGGCGAGGGCGCTGTAGGAGAGCGCGCGCGGCACGTGCAGTGCAGCGGCCGGCAGCGGTGCGAGCGGCTCCGGGGGAGCGAGCCCGACGACGGGGGCCGTGGCCGGCGGCACGTCGAAGAGGCTGAGCTGGCCCTCGGGCGGGAGCTCGGGCTCCTCGGCCGGCTGCGGGAGCGTCACCGGGACGGCCTGCACCTCATCCGCCGTGTGGACGTGCACACGCACCTGGGTGCCCGCGACATCGGCGTCCGTCACGCCGGGCTCGAGCGCTGCGCCCACGATCCCGAGCTGGCCGAGCACGTGCTGGAGCTCGCCCCGCCGCCCGCCCAGCCAGCCGCCCAGCAGCAGCCGGTCGCGCGCGCGCGTCCAGGCGACGTAGGCGACGCGATCGCCCTCGGCCTCGTCCGCCTGCCTGCCGGCCGCGGCCAGCCGTGCGTACACGGGACCCTCGAGCGACTTCCCCCTCGCATCGCGCAGGCGCAGCCCGAGCTCGCCGTCGGGACCGACTGCGACCGCCCCGGTCTCCCCGGGGCTGGAGCGCGACAGGTCGGGAATGCACACGACGGAGAACTCGAGGCCCTTGGCTGCATGGATCGTCATCAGCGCGACGGCCTCCTCCCCGCCCTCCGGCGGCGCGTCCTCCTCGCTCAGGTCGCGTGCGTCGCACAGGCGCATCTGCCCGACGAACCCGGCCAGATCGGGCCCGCGATCGCGTTCGTACGTGCGCGCCGCGCGCACCAGCTTGCGCACGTTGCCGAAGCGCCGCTCGCCATCGGGCGCGGTCAGGCAGGCCAGGTCGTAGTCGTGCTCGGACACGATGCGCTCCAGCAGAGCGGCGAGCCCGAGCTCCCCGCCCGCGCGCACGAGGCCGTCATAGAGCTCCTTGAACCGGTCGACGAGCGCGCGATCGCGCTCGGGCAGGCCCTCCAGCTGCCCCAGCTCGATCGGCCAGTAGAGCGCGCGCTGGGCAGCCGTGCGCAGCGCCGACAACCCGTCGTTGGAGACGCCGACGAGAGGCGAGGCGAGCACGACGAGCAGCGCATGGTCGTCGAAGCGATTGCGCAGCAGGGCCAGGTAGGCGCACAGGTCGCGCACCTGCTGGGAGCGATAGAAGCCTCGGCCGAGCTGGCTGCGAGCCACCAGGCCCACGCGCTCCAGCGCCCCCGCATACGTCGAGGCGTCGCGCGCCGAGCGCAGCAGCACGGCGATCCCGCCGGGCGCCACCCCGCCATCCACCAGCTCGCGCAAGCGCCGCGCCAGTGCCTGCGCCTCGATCTCGCGCGCAGGGCCGGAACGCGCGGCTCCCTCGCCGCTCGCCACGAGGTGCAGCTCGATCGCGGGATCGGCCATCGGCTCCACGGTGCGCAGCGCATGCGGCGGCTCGAAATCTCGCTCGTCGAAGCGCTGGCCGAAGACGTGGCCGATGACCGCCAGCAGCTCGGGGCGCGAGCGATAGCTCCCGGTCAGCGGGAGGCGCAGCTCGGCGCGCTCGGCGCGCGAGCGGAAGAGCTCGACGTCGGCGTAGCGGAAGCGGTAGATGGACTGGCACGCGTCGCCCACGTAGACCCGCTGGCAATCGGGCCCGGCGAGAGCGTCCAGCAGCCGGCACTGCAGGCCGTTCGTGTCCTGGAACTCGTCCACGAGCACGAGGTCGAAGCGCTCGCGCACCTGCTCACCGATGTCCGGGCGCGCGAGCAGCTCGCAGGCGCGCTCCTGGAGGTCGTCGAAGTCAAGTGCCGACTCGGCCTCCTTGCGCGCGCGATAGGCCTCGCGGTAGCGCTCGAGCAGCGTCGCGACGGCCGCGCCGACCTCGTGCTCGAGCCGGCCCCGCGCCTCGACCTGCAGCTCGGCGAGCAATGCGCTCACCTGGCCCGCCGCCTCGCTCCTCGGCGCCAGGAGCGCGAGCAGCTCGCGGTCGCCGGGCGTCCCCGCCGGCAGCGCCTCGATGCGCGCCAGGCGCCGCAGGTC
>JALYLC010000823.1 GCA_030774435.1 Actinomycetota bacterium | reverse complement strand
CGCGTCCGTCGAAGACGCGAAGAAAGTCCGCCAGCAACTAATCGACTCAGGTGCCCTCAACAACTCCACCGTCAAGACCCCGCCCACCATCATCGAAACCGCAGACCAGGCCAGCTACTAGAAGACGACAACCACAACCTTCGGCGGCGAGAGACTCGGTCGACCCGCCGCCGGAATGGTTTTTGCGGCTTAAGCCGCAAGTCCAACGATAGGACGGTCACCTGCGCCAGTCTTCCGGAATGACGCCTGACGCAGCCCTCCGCGCCGCCCTCAGGAGATCGCTTCAGTGACGGACGCCCTGATCATGCGGGCTCAATCAATGATCGAAAGCACTCTTTCGGATCGTCTGGATCTCAGGGACACCGCGATCCTTCTCGTCGGTTCGCGTGCTCATGCCCGCGCAAGCGAAACGAGCGATTGGGATCTTCTCGCGCTCGCGTCGGATAACCCGCCCCGCGAAACCATCGAGCTGCCGCGAGGCGAGATCGAGCTGCTCGGCCGAGACGGACGTAGAGCACGTGCAACAGTCGATCTCCCCATATGGCAGTTCGAGCTGAGCCACGCTCTGCTCGTCCACGACGGATGGGCCGGAGTCGGCGCGTACTGCGCTGGAGTGGCGACGCAATTTGCGCGCCGCCGGCCGGCACTCGCGAAGGGCGCGTGGGCCGAGTTTCGCCTGTTCCGCAACCAAGCGTTCGCAAGCCTCGACCGCCGCGATGACGCGACAGTGGCGATCACCTCCGCGCTCGCAGCCCGAAACGCGGCGCGCGCCTTCCTACTGTGGCAAGGTCAACCGTATCCCGGTGACAAGTGGCTGCTTGACGTAGCCCGCGATGCAGGCGGAAGTTCGATGATCGATCTCTGTATGACGCTTGTCGACGGAAACCGATCGCGTGCGGAGCGCGCGCAAGCGCTCGGTCGCCTCACTACGGTTCTCGAGGATCACATGACTGAGCAAGCTGCTGACTGGGAACTCCTCGGCGACTGGTGGTTCAGTCTCTAGCCTGTTCAGACGAAGGTTCGCCCGCGCCCTGCGCGCCGCCACGATCAGCACGTGTCGGAATGATCGAAAAGACACCTGAACCGACGACGCTGCGAAATTCTCGGCTGGTCGAGTGTTCTTGTGCATCGCCCAGTTATCGCGGGGTATCGGCTGCTGATCATGTGAACACGCGTCGGGGGCACCGGACGGTCCCGCTCACCCGGCGCGGTCGGGCCGCGTTGGCCCCGTGAGGGGCCAGCGGGCCGGACGTGGCGGGTTCGGGTCGGCGCGGAGCGCCGGCCCGTCTTCCCTTGTATTAGCAACGAAACTCGGAGCAGCTCCGATGGGCTGTTCAGGCATCCGCTCTAGTCGCTAATCTGAGACTAGGTGGCTGACTTTCGCTCGGAACGGATGCCGACGCCGGAGGGTAAAGGGATCGCGCGGCGCGCCTGGGATGCTTACGCGAACGCGGTGACCAAGGCCACCCGACCCTACGTGGAGCCGTTCGCCCGCAAGGCGGCGGTGCCGGTGATGATGGACCTCGCCGGCTTCTGGCTGCTTTGGCACGTCGAGGGTGGATTCGAGGGGCTACTTCGGCTAGGCATGAGTCGGGCGAGCATCTACCGGCGGATCCGACTGTTCCGGAAGCTGTTGGGCGTCCATCCCGACGAATACCAAATGCCAGGCGTGAAGTTGAACCTGACCAAGTATCAGACGACGCCGGCTGCGCCTGACCGGGAAGGGGCACCAGCCTAGTCTCAAATCTGAGACTGTCTGTCCGACGGCCTCGCCATAGTCTTCGATGTGAGACTAAGTCGGCAGGCGTACTGGGTGTTCAACCTCTACCCGGATGCGGGCGAGGGCGGCGGCTGCTTCGTTCCGATCCTGCGCCGAAACCCGGTCGGGGCTGGTGCCCCGGACGCTGAGCGCTCACAGCAGGAGGCGGCCCGGCGGGCGCGCTCCAGGCTTCGCCGCTACTGCGCGGCAAATCGGCTCAATCGTTTTGCGACGCTGACCTACGCGGGTTCGGGCTGTTTCGATCCGCGGCAGCTGCGCGTCGACGTCGGCGAGTTCTTCCGCGGCCTTCGGCGTGAGTTGGGCGGCAAGCCGTTGCCGTATGCGTGGGCGTCGGAGTGGCATCCGGGTGGGCACGGCCTGCACGTGCATTTCGCGGTTGGGCGCTACGTCGGCCAACGGCTGATCCGTGATGTCTGGGGGCTCGGGATCACGCATATCAAGCTGATCGGTGATCTGCCGGTCGGGTCGGGTGCGCTCGAAGAGGCACGGCGAGCGGCGGCGTATCTCGCCAAGTACGTGAGCAAGAACATCGCCGACGAGCGGATCCCACGGCTGCATCGCTACGAAGTCGCGCAGGGCTTTCAGCCGGTCAAGGTGCCGCTGTCGGGCGACTCGGATGCGGCGGTGATTTCGCAGGCGTCGGAGCGGATGGGCGGTGCGCCAGTGCGTGTGTGGCGCTCGGCGGAGCAGGAGGGCTGGCGGGGAGCGCCGGCATATTGGTGTGCCTGGGCTGGATGACGAGCTGCGCCAAATCGCCCACACGTGGGCCGAGGAGAGCGCGACCGCGCAGGGGCTGCCGGCGCGGGTCGAGGATCTCGACGTGCTGCGAAGCGTGGTCAAGCTGCTGGAGCTGCGCGCCTCAGACGCGCCAGACCGCGCGCAAGCGTGACGGGTCGAAGCGGTTGTAGCCACGCCGGCCGGGACCGATCACGACGCGATCAAGCAGCGCGGCGACGATCTGTTGCTGGCGTGTGAGCGTCATCGTCTGCCACTGCTCCCGCACTCGTGCCGTATCGGCGATGAAGGGCATCAGCGCCGTGGTGCGGTTGAGGGCGGCGAGCCGCTTCTTCGCGATCGTCTGCCTCTTCTCGATCGGCGGACGGGCTTTCAACCATTCGCCGCGGCTGATCTCTCCCGCCGCCCACAGCTCGGCCAGCTCGTCCAGTTGCGCCTGGCTGCGCTCGATCTCGGCCTGCCAGTCTGCTCCCTTCGAGTCCTTCGGCGATCTCGTCATCGCTTCGGAAAGTTTCGGCGACTCGAGCCGGTGCAGGACGGCCTCGACCACGAACTCTTCGAGCGGGTCGGCGACGATCGTCACCTTGCCACAGCCTCCGAAGCCAGGGCCGCTCGCGCAGACATAGCGGCGGCTACCGTCATCGCGTGGCCGCGCATACAGCTGCGTCCCGCAATGCGAGCAGCGCAGCAGACGAGCCAACAGATAGCGCCGCGCGGCGCGATTCGTGCGACGGTCGGGATCGCCGAGCTTCGCCCGCAGCTGCTGCGTCTGCGCCGGCTTGATGATCGCCGGCCACTCCGCTTTCGCAACGATCTCGCCGTGACGCTCCCGCTGACCGCTGATCCGACCCGACATCAACAAACGGCGAAGCGTCTGCGGACTCCACTGCTTCCCGGTGGCCGACTCGATCCCGCGCCGGTTCAAGTCCGTGCAGATCGCGCGTAACGGGTCGCCAGCCAACACGCGCGTCGCGCAGTCGCCGATCACTTCGGCCTCATCCGGCCGAATCGTGCGCTTGTCGGACTCGTAGCCGTACGGTCGCGTCCCACCACCCGACACACGACCGGCTGCGGCGAGCTCTTCGTGCTTGCGCCGGATGCGACGGCTCTTGTCATCGCTCTCCTTGCGCGCGACCGCACCCGTGATCCGGGCCAGCAGCTGACCCTCATGGGTCGAGAGGTCAAGGTCGCCGCTCACCGTCGCGAGCTTCGTCTGCGTTCGCTGGCACAAGTCGATGAAGTCCTCCAACTCGCGCGGGTGCCGGTGCAATCGGTCCGCGTGGTAGACGACAACGGCCTCGACAACCCCGGCGTCAACGTCCTCCAACATCCGCTGGTACTCGGGCCGGCGCTTGCCGCTGTAGGCGCTGATGTCCGAATCGACATAACGCTCGACCACCTTCCAGCCGCGCCGGGCGGCCAGCTGCTCGCAATCGGCCAGCTGCCGACTGATCGCGAGGTTATCGCCCTCACGATCCGAGGAGATCCGCGCATAGATCCCAGCCCTGACCGCCATTTAACGCACATTAGGCGCTCAGGGGACATTTAGCAACACTCGCATGGGCAAGTGTCCTTTCGCCTGAGGAGAACCAGCCGGTGGGTCCGCGAGCTGCGAGAATCTCCTCGGATACTCGGTGTTGAAACACCTCCAGCTCATTTCCGCCGGGCCGCAGTGAACTAGCGCTCGCGGGAAGACCGACCTCCGTGTTTTCTCACCTGAGGTCATCTCCGGGCAGCTAACGCCGGCGTAGGTTATGAGACGTGCGTTGCCAGGTCAGATAACGTTCAACGCCAACCGATCATCGAACGGCTTGCGGCTATCCGACACATCCCACGGCTTCGCGCGCATCGACATCGCTCCAACCTTGACGACGGATGCCGGCGGATTCGCTCCCGCCGAACGGGTCGCTTCTTTCAGTTAGAGCTTCTTAGACCGCTGGAGGGGACCATCGGATGGCCCCCTCCAAGGAAGACCACGAGGAGTGAGTGAACGACGCTAACGCGGAGGCGGGGCGTCCTCGACGACGGTGGTGCGTCGAGC